>NZ_CP074435.1:300000-562500 GCF_019923565.1 Candidatus Schneideria nysicola | reverse complement strand
TGTCGGCTCATCACATCCTGGGGCTGAAGCAGGTCCCAAGGGTATGGCTGTTCGCCATTTAAAGTGGTACGCGAGCTGGGTTTAGAACGTCGTGAGACAGTTCGGTCCCTATCTGCCGTGGGCGTTGGAAAATTGAGAGGAGCTACTCCTAGTACGAGAGGACCGGAGTGGATGTACCGCTGGTGTTCGGGTTGTCATGCCAATGGCATTGCCCGGTAGCTATGTACAGAAGAGATAACCGCTGAAAGCATCTAAGTGGGAAGCTTACCTCAAGATAAATTTTCCCTGAGGCTTTAAATGCCTCCTAAAGGGCCGTTAAAGACTATGACGTTGATAGGTCGAATGTGTAAGCGTTGTGAGACGTTTAGCTAATCGATACTAATAGCCCGTGAGGCTTAACCTCACAACACCTAACTTATTTTGACTTATTTTTTTAGTGTCTGGTGATAATAGCGCGGTGGAACCACCTGTAATCCATACCGAACTCAGAAGTGAAACGCCGTAGCGCCGATGGTAGTGTGGGGTTTCCCCATGTGAGAGTAGGAGATTACCAGGCACTATTTATTTATTTTTTCTATTATTGATCGCATCTTTTTCATTGCATTTTTCTCTAATTGACGTATTCTTTCAGCCGAAACATTATATTTATCAGCTAATTCTTGCAATGTGACTCTATTTTCTTGCTCATTTAACCAACGAGCAACTATAATTTGTTTGCTACGTTTATCTAGACAAGATAAAAGATGATTTAATTGTGTCATATCCCAATCTTTATATAGGTCATAATCCCCTTCTTCAAATTGAGAACATTTATCTTGAAGATAAAGAGTCCCCTCTTTATTCTCTTCTTCAGAAGGCATAGGATCAAAATGCATATCTTGAGCCGCCATACGAAATTCCATTTCACGAACATCTTTGCTAGAAACGCCTAACTCTTTAGCTACGGCATCTATTTCATCTTGATTAAACCAACCTAATCGTTGTTTGGCTTTACGTAGATTAAAAAATAGCTTACGTTGTGCTTTAGTTGTAGCAACTTTGACAATTCTCCAGTTACGTAATACATATTCATGAATTTCCGACTTAATCCAATGAACAGCAAAGGAGACTAAACGTACTCCTATTGCTGGATTAAATCTTCTCACTGCTTTCATTAAACCTATATTCCCTTCTTGAATAAGATCAGCTTGAGGAATACCATATCCAGAATAACTACGTGCAATATGGATAACAAAACGTAAATGAGAAAGAATTAACTGTTTTGCCGCTTCTATATCACCATGATAGTAAAGATTTTGGGATAAAGATTTTTCTTCTTCCTCCGTTAACATCGGATAAGAATTAGCCGATCTTATATAAGATTCTAAACTACCACCTTGAGTAACTAGGGCTTGTTGTGTGTCTTTAAACATCGATCAGTGCCTCTTAATAGTGATTATTGAAGTGATTGAGGAAAAAAATAATAGAAAAGACTCTTTTCAATGTTTCATTTATTTTTTTAAGTAATATTTTCTAATAGGTAATGTTGTATTCGTATTAGGATCATATTTAAAATCATATACTAAAGGGATACTATTAGGTATATTTAATTCAGAAATTTCCTCTTCATTTAATTCTTCTATTATTTGAACAATAGCGCGAATAGAATTACCATGTGCAGATATAATCACATTTTCTTTTCTTCTGATATGAGGAAAAATCACTTCTTTCCAGTAAGGTAGTACACGGTGAATGGTCATTTCTAAACTTTCAGCCAGAGGTAATTGATTTACATCTAATTTGGCATAACGAAGATCAAATCTTGGGGCGCGTTTATCATTTATATCTAATTTAGGAGGAACAGCATAAAAACTTCTTCTCCATCTATGGACTTGTTCCATTCCATATTTTTTTGCTATCTCATCCTTATTCATACCCTGTAATGCACCATAATGACGTTCATTTAATCTCCAAGATTTTTCTAATGGAACCCATACTTGATCTAACTGATCAAGTATATTCCATATACTATGAATAGCACGTTTTAATAAGGAAGTATAGGCAAAATCGAATATAAACCCTGCCTCTTTAAGTAACATTCCTGTTTTCTGTATATCAATTATACCATTTTCTGAAAGATCAATATCCGTCCAACCGGTAAAACGATTCATCTGGTTCCACTTACTTTCACCATGACGTACTAATACCATTTTAGTAATACACATTGAAGAATTCCTATATAAATTAGATTTCTATAAAATTTTTATACAATATAACAAAATTAGTTAATGTTTATTTGCATTTAAATTTCTTTACATAAGAAAGCATCCGATTTAATGGAACAAAAGCTTTTTTACGTATGTTTTCTTCTATTTTTATTTCATATTTTTCTCCACCTATATCTAAACAGGTGAATATATCTTCTAGTGTATTCATGGCCATCCAAGGACAATGAGCACAACTTTTACATGTCGCTCCTTCTCCTGTAGTAGGAGCTTCCAAAAATATTTTATTGGGGCAAGCTTTTTGCATCTTATAAAAAATTCCTCGATCAGTTGCAACAATCATCTTCTGATGAGGCAAATTTTTTGCAGCCGTAATTAATTGACTAGTAGATCCAACAACATCGGCTAAGTCCACAACAGTCTGAGGTGATTCCGGATGGACTAAAACGGCGGCATCAGGATGTAATTGTTTAATTTGTACCAAAGCTTGAGTTTTAAACTCTTCATGAACTATACATGCACTTTGCCAACAAATCATATCTGCTCCCGTTTTTTTTTGTACATAATATCCAAGATGACGATCAGGAGCCCAAATTATTTTTTCTCCGAGTCTATCTAAGTAATCGATAAGATCTACTGCAATACTAGAGGTTACAACCCAATCCGCTCTTGCTTTAACAGCAGCAGAGGTATTGGCATATACTACTACGGTACGATCTGAATGTGCTTGACAAAAAGCATTAAATTTTTCGGCTGGACAACCAATATCTAATGAACATTCTGCTTGAAGATTAGGCATTAATACTTTTTTTTCAGGATTAAGAATTTTAGCTGTTTCTCCCATAAAACGTACACCTGCTACTAATAAAGTTTGAGCTGAATGTTTTTGAGAAAAACAAGCCATTTCTAGAGAATCCGCTACACATCCACCTGTTAAATCTGCAAGTAATTGAATGTCAGGGTCGGTATAATAGTGAGCAACTACTACTGCATTATTTTTTTTTAATAATTCACTAATGGATTGTATTAACTTTATTTTTTCTTTTGAATCAAATTTTGACTGTAATATCATAAGATCAATGTAATAATTATATATTCGTTATGTATGTATAAATATATTAAAATTCATTACTATATACCATATATATTAATTATCCATATTAATTATATATATTATAAAGTAGTATCTTTAGTATCTTTATATATTAATTATATCTTATATTATTTCATATTACATACTATAAAAATAAAAAATACTTTTAGTATAAAATCATATGAATAAATATTAATAATTTTACCATTATTAAAAACTCTATACTAACTTTATAAAGTTATTAAAATAATTTATAATAAAATATTATTTATAATGTTTACTTTATACTATCATAAATAATGATTTTAGAGAGAAATAATAAAAACTAATCTTACTATAATATAGTTTAAATATCGATTTAAAAAATAAATAAAAAAAAGAATATCATTTTGTACTTTAAAAAAAGTATTCTTCTATCATTTACATGAATAAATTTAGTAACAATAAAATTTTAGGAAAAAATAATAAATGTATGAAAAAAAAGTTAAACTGATAGCTCCACATGGTTTACATCTTCGTCCTACTGCAGAATTTGTTAAAGCAGCTAAAAAATTTCGCTCAAATATTACTATTACCTCTGCAAATAACAAATGTGTTGATGCAAAGAGTTTATTTAAATTACAGACTCTTGGATTAACTTATGGTAGTATAATGACTATTACTGCTGAAGGAGAAGATGAAAAAGAAGCGGTAGAATATCTAACTCAGTTAATAGATAATCTTAAATAAATTTAAATATGATATTTTATATCTACCTCTTCTATATCTATCTCACTTCCTATCATTCAATTAATTAAGGTAATATTCTTATGATTTCAGGAATTGTAGCATCCCCTGGTATCGTTTTTGGTCAAGCCTTACTAGTTAAAGTAAGCAAAATTCTCATTAATGAGAAAAAAATTACTGCGAATCAAATTCCAAAAGAAGTCGATTCTTTTTTCCGTAATCGTGATAAAACCTCTAAACAATTAGCAATACTTATAAATAAAGTAACAAACAATTTCGGTTCAGAAAAAGCAGCAATTCTAGAAGGCCATATTTTGCTTCTTGAAGATGAAGCCTTTGAAAAAGAAATATTAACTTTAATCAAAGAAGAACTCTTTAGTGTAGATACTGCTGTTCACTCTGTCATTGAAAAACAAGCTCAGACCTTAGAATCATTAAATGATAAATATTTAAAAGAAAGAGCCGCGGATATAAGGGATATAGGAGATCGATTATTATACAACATTCTAGATATTCCTTTGGTAGATTTGAGTCTAGTTGAACAACCAAGTATTATAGTAGCTGAAGAACTAACAACATCACAAACTGCACAGATGAATATAGAGACCATATTAGGTTTTATTACAGAAAAAGGTGGTAAAACCTCACATACATCAATAATGGCACGTTCTGCAGGTATACCTGCCATAGTGGGGGTCATGAATGCTACAAAAATTATTAATAATGGGGATAATTTGATTCTGGATGCAGTGAGTAATTGTATTTATATTAATCCAGATTCGATAAAAACGGAAAAATTACGATTATTGAAAAATCAATATGCTTTAGAGGAAAAAGAATTAGATATTATCAAAACACTCCCCGCTATTACTTTAGATAATCATCAAGTTAAAATATGTGCTAATATAGGAAACTTCAGTGAAATAGATGGAGTAAAATATAGTGGAGCAGAAGGAGTAGGTTTATATCGTACCGAGTTCTTATTCATGGATAGAGATTCTTTACCTAGTGAAGAAGAACAATTTGAAATATATAAAGCTGTTGCAGAATCTATGCCTACTCACTCTATTATTATACGCACGATGGATATCGGTGGCGATAAAATATTACCTTATATGAATTTACCTAAGGAAAGTAATCCATTTCTTGGATGGAGAGCTATTCGTATAGGATTAGATCGAAAAGATATGTTGCACTCTCAACTCAGAGCTATTTTAAGAGCGTCATCTTTTGGTAAATTACGTATTATGTATCCTATGATTATTCTAGTAGAAGAAGTCCGTACATTAAAATCAGAACTAAATTTACTTAAGAAACAACTTCATGAAGAAAAAAAATCTTTTGATGAGAATATTGAAGTAGGTGTAATGATAGAAACTCCTGCAGCGGCCCTAATTGCTCATCATCTGGCTAAAGAAGTGGATTTTTTTAGTATTGGATCTAATGATTTGACTCAATATACACTAGCTGTAGACAGAGGTAATGAACTCATTTCTCATCTTTATAATCCTATGTCTCCTGCAGTATTAAATTTAATAAAAAAAGTCATTGATGCTTCTCATGCAGAAGGAAAATGGACTGGAATGTGTGGTGAATTAGCGGGAGATGAACGTGCTACATTATTGTTACTAGGTATGGGATTAGATGAATTCAGTATGAGTCCTATTGCTATACCACGCATAAAAAAAATTATACGTAGCGCTAATTATAAAGAGGTAAAATATTTAGCAGAAAAAGCACTTGTACAACCTACTATTTCAGATATATTAAATGTAATTCAACAGGAGGGATGCTGATTGTTAAAATCAGTATTTTTATAGTCATATACGAGATAGATAACAAAAAGGAAGACTAATGAATTTGTTAAAATATGATAAAAATATAGAAATTATTGCTCCTTTTTCAGGATTTCTTATAAATATTGAAGATGTTCCTGATCAAGTCTTTGCAGAAAAAATAATAGGCGATGGTATTGCCATTAGACCAGATGCCAACCAGAATATAATAATGGCTCCAATTAAAGGGAACATTATTAAAATTTTTGAAACTAATCATGCATTTTCTATTAATTCTGACGATGGAATTGAAATGATTATTCACTTTGGCATTGATACAGTACAACTCAAAGGTGAAGGATTTACTCGTATTGCCAAAGAAAATCAGAATGTTAATCAAGGCGATCCTATTATTTCTTTTAATTTTTCTCTATTAGAAAAGCGAGCCCCATCCATAATCACTCCGATAGTTATTGCTAATATGGATAAAATTAAAGAAATAGTTAAGTTTGCTGGATATGTAGTCGGTGGAAAAGATACTATAATGAGTATAAAAATTTAATGAAGAAAGTAATAAAATGAGCGGGAAACGAGATTTGAACTCGCGACCCCAACCTTGGCAAGGTTGTGCTCTACCACTGAGCTATTCCCGCAAAAATAATAAATAATTTTTTTATTTTACAGAACATAATATTGAAATCAATAAAATATTTAAAATTAATATCAATTAATTTAATAATACTAATCAAATATCAATCTATAAAAAAATTTTATTTACTAAATAAAAAATATACGATTATAATTGAATTGTCTATCTGAGAATTAAAGAGAAAAAGCGAAAAAAAAGATGCCAATCACTCTTGATGAAAATATGTATTTGCATTATTGGGGATTTGCAGTTTTTATTATTAGTGCAATTATATTATGCATATTCATGCTATTAATGAGTTTGATTCTAGGAGGAAAATCCGCGGAAACAAAATCAAAAAATTTGCCATTTGAATCCGGAGTTAATCCTGTAGAAAGGAAGAGTTTTCGATTAGCTATTAAATTTTATTTAATAGCAATGTTTTTTGTAATTTTTGAAGTAGAATCTGTCTATCTTTATGTTTGGGCGGTTGCTATCCGTGATATAGGATGGATAGGATTATTAGAATCGGCAATTTTCATTATTGTTTTATTCATTAGCTTAATATATTTAGTACGATTAGGTGGTTTGGACTGGAAATCAACGAATAATCATTCTATTATTCATTCTACTCGAAGAGAAAAAAATTAGGAGAGAAAGAATATAGATAATAAAAAGGGAATCAGATGGACTATACTCTCATCCATATCGATAGTAATAGTAAACGTTATCCTTTAAAAAAAGAAAAGACGGTAAAAGATCCATTAAAACAATCGTCTCATCATGGGATATATCTAGATAAGTTAGAACGTGCTTTACATAAAATCGTCAATTGGGGAAGAAGTAATTCACTATGGCCATATAATTTTGGTCTATCTTGTTGTTATGTTGAGATGACAACTTCCTTTACAGCAGTACATGATATAGCACGTTTTGGTTCAGAAGTTATTCGTTCTTCTCCAAGACAAGCAGATTTTATGGTTATAGCTGGCACACCATTTCTTAAAATGGCGCCCATTATTCAAAGATTATACGATCAAATCCTTGAACCCAAATGGGTGATTTCAATGGGATCATGTGCGAATTCAGGTGGAATGTATGATGTTTATTCCGTAGTGCAAGGAGTAGATAAGTTTATTCCTGTAGATATATATATTCCAGGATGTCCTCCGCGTCCTGAAGCATATATTCAGGCACTTTTATTATTAAAAGAATCCATTGCCAAAGAAAGAAGACCACTATCTTGGATAATAGGTGAACAAGGTATATATCGTGCTAATATGCAATCAGAACGAGAACGTAAACGTCAAAAACGTATCGCTGTATCTAATATACATCAGAAAAAAAAGACAACAGAAGAGATATAAAAAAAATGGATGTAATAAGGATAACTTACTATGGAAAAGGTGAGGCGACAAGATTCTCCTTTGTTCTCCACTGTTTTACAGGAGACTCCAGAAGAGGAGTCTATAATCAAGGAACTGCAATCTCATTTTGTCAATGTTAATTTTTTCATACAAAATACAAAAATTGGTTGTCCTGTAATTTGGATAGATCGAAAAAAAATACTGGATGTAATAAAATTCTTAAAAAATGTTTCTAAACCATATAATATGTTATATGACCTACATGGAATAGATGAAAGATTACGTATTCATCGTGATGGATTGCCTGACACAGATTTTACGGTTTTTTATCATCTACTCTCCATAGAAAGAAATCAAGATATCATTATTAAAGTTTTTCTCAAAGAAAATATCCTTCATGTACCAACCATTGTCAATCTTTTTCCTAATGCGAATTGGTACGAAAGAGAAGTTTGGGAAATGTTCGGAATCGTTTTTGATAATCATCCTTATTTACATCGTATTTTAATGCCACGATATTGGAAAGGTCATCCACTTCGTAAGGACTATCCTGCTCGTGCAACAGAATTCGATTCATTTATCCTCACAAAACAAAAAGAGGATATAGCTATGGAAAGTATGACGTTCCATCCCGAAGAATGGGGAATGCAATATCAAAACGAACATAACGATTTTATGTTTCTGAACTTAGGTCCTAATCATCCTTCTGTACATGGTGTTTTCCGTATTGTTTTACAGCTGGATGGGGAAGAAATCATTGATTGTGTCCCTGATATAGGATACCACCACCGTGGAGCTGAAAAAATAGCTGAAAATAAGTCTTGGCATAGTTATATTCCCTATACAGATCGCATCGACTATTTGGGAGGATGTATCAATGAGATGCCTTATATTTGTGCTATAGAAAAACTAGCTGGAATAGTTGTACCAGATCGAGTCAATATCATCCGTGTTATGTTATCTGAGTTATTTCGTATTAATAGTCATTTATTATATATTGGGACTTATATTCAAGATTTAGGTGGAATGACTCCCATTTTTTTATTATTTACGGATAGACAAAAAATCTATAATGTAATAGAAGCTATTACTGGATTTCGTATGCATCCAGCTTGGTTTCGCATTGGTGGTATAGCTAATGATTTACCCTCTGGTTGGGATACGTTATTACGTGAATGTCTGAATTGGTTACAAAAAAGATTATATATTTATGTAAAATCCGCACTGAAAAATAGTATACTTCGTAGCAGAGTAGAAGGTATCGCTGCTTATGATGCCAAATCTGCTCTAGAATGGGGAATTACAGGTGCGGCATTACGTGCAACGGGTATTAATTTTGATGTACGTAAACAAAGACCATATTCAGGATATGAAAATTTTGATTGGGAAGTTCCTATAGGAAGTGGAATCAGTGATTGTTATAGTCGAGTTATGCTTAAAGTGGAAGAAATCTATCAAAGTATGCGTATTTTAGAACAGTGTATAAATTATATGCCTTACGGTCCATTTAAGGCGAGCCATCCTCTGACTACTCCTCCTATGAAGGAAAAAACATTACAGCATATTGAAACATTAATTACCCATTTTTTACAGGTTTCATGGGGAACGATTATGCCTCCAAATGAGTCTTTTCATATGATTGAAGCGAGTAAAGGAATAAATAGTTATTATTTAATAAGTGATGGCAGTGCGATAAGTTATCGAACCCGTATTAGGACCCCAAGTTTTCCTCATTTACAACAAATTCCTTCTGTGATTAGAGGGAGTTTAATATCCGATTTAATTGCATACCTTGGTAGTATAGATTTTGTTATGTCAGATGTAGATAGATAATGATTTATGTACAATAATCAAGTAGATAAAAATTCATTCGAATCTGTTTTCAAATTAAGTCAAGCAGAACGTGATGCTATTGAACAAGAAAAAGCTCATTATGAAGATGTACGAGCTGTTGCCATAGAAGCATTAAAGATTGTACAAAAATATAGAGGATGGATTTCTGATAATGCGATTATAGCAATAGCAATGCTTTTAGATATACCTAGTAGCGATTTAGAAGAAATTGCTACGTTCTATAGTCAAATTTTCAGAAAACCCGTTGGAAGTCATATTATTCGTTACTGTGATAGCGTAGTATGTTATATTACTGGTTATCAATGTAATAAACAGTTATTGGAAAAAATGTTAGATATACAATCTGGGCAAACTACGAAAGATGGTTTATTTACGTTACTTCCTACTTGTTGTCTAGGTAACTGTGATAAATCCCCGGTTATGATGATTGATAATAAAACTTATACCAATGTGAAAATTCAAGATATTGCTCTTTTATTAGAAAAATATAAAAAAAATAAATGAAAATAATCAATACTATCAATCCAGAAACTCATCCATTAACTTGGCGATTACAAGATAATAGTCAGACTTTATGGATAAAGGAATATCAAAAAAAGAATGGTTATGTTTCTGCAAAGAAAGCACTCCAACAGTTTAAACCCGAAGAGATTATTTCGATCATAAAGGAATCAGGACTGAAAGGTAGAGGAGGGGCTGGATTTCCTACCGGTGTTAAATGGCAATTAATACAACAAAATCAATCTACATCCATTAAATATTTAGTATGTAATGCCGATGAAATGGAACCTGGTACTTATAAGGACCGTTTTTTAATGGAACGTATTCCGCATCTTCTCATAGAGGGAATCTTAATTTCTGCTTTTGCTATACAAGCTTATCGAGGATATATTTTTCTACGTGGTGAGTATATACAAGCATATAAATGTCTTAAGCAAGCAATAAACGAAGCAATGAAATATGGATTTTTAGGAAAAAATATTTTAAAAAGTGGTTTTAATTTTGAGTTATTTCTTCATACGGGAGCGGGCCGTTATATATGTGGAGAAGAAACGGCACTAATGAACGCTTTAGAAGGAAAAAGAGCTAATCCACGTGCAAAACCTCCTTTTCCTGGTCAAGTAGGGATATGGGGAAAACCGACTTGCATTAATAATGTGGAAACATTGTGTAATATTCCGGCTATTATTGAACATGGAGTTTATTGGTATAGAAATATTACGGCAGGAAAAAGTGAGGATACTGGTACGAAGCTTATGGGTTTCTCTGGTAGAGTAAACAATCCAGGTCTATGGGAATTGCCATTTGGGATTACGGCTCGCGAAATTTTAGAAGATTATGCGGGTAATATGCAAGATGGTTTGACTCTAAAGGCTTGGCAACCTGGAGGTGTAAGTACAGATTTTTTACTAAAAGATCATTTGGATTATCCCATGGATTTTAAAAATATTACACAAGCGGGTAGTAGATTAGGGACTGCTTTAGCCATTGCAGTAGATAATAAAATCAATATGGTTTCATTGACATGTAATATAGAAGAGTTTTTCTCGCGTGAATCTTGTGGATGGTGTACTCCGTGTAGAGATGGATTACCATGGATTGTTAAAATATTACGTGAATTAGAAAAAAAAATGGGAAAATCAGGAGATATAGAATTATTAGAAGAACTATGTGATATCATTGGCAATCCCTCTGCAACATTTTGTGCTCATGCTCCAGGAGCGATAGAACCTTTACAAAGTGCAATCAAATACTTTCGCTCTGAATTTGAATCCGGTATTACTATTATTAAGACGGAAAAGCAAAGTATATAATTAATTTATACATCTTAATTTGGATATCAGAATTATGGCCCTCATCTATATAGATGGTAAAAAGTATGAAGTAAATGAGTCGGATAATTTGCTAAAAATATGTTTATCACTTGGTTTGGATCTACCCTATTTCTGTTGGCATCCTGTATTGGGGAGTATTGGATCTTGTAGACAATGTGCGATTAAACAACATCAAAATATTCATGATGATTCTGGTAAAATAGTGATGGCTTGTATGTCATCGGCGATTCATGGACTTTCTATTTATATTAATAATGAGGAAATAAAACAATTTAGAAAAAATATTATAGAATTGATGATGACCAATCATCCTCATGATTGTCCAGTATGTGAAGAAGGGGGGCATTGTCACTTACAAGATATGACCGTGATGATAGGTCATAGCTCACGTCGCTACCGTTTTCCTAAACGAATTTATCGTAATCAAAATTTAGGTCCATTTATTAATCATGAAATGAATAGATGTATTACATGTTATAGGTGCGTACGCTATTATAAAGACTATGCTGATGGAAAAGATTTTGGAGTATATGGTGTTCATAATAAGATATACTTTGGTCGTTTAAATGATGGCAAATTAGAAAATGAATTTTCTGGTAATCTGATTGAAATTTGTCCTACTGGAGTCTTTACAGATAAGACGGCTTCAAAAAGATATAATCGTAAATGGGATATGAAATTTTCTCCTAGTATTTGTCAGCAATGTAGTGTAGGGTGTAATATCATTTTATGCGAGCGTGGTGGAGAATTAAAACGTATTGACAATCGTTATAATGGTGAAGTCAATCATTATTTCTTATGTGACTTAGGTCGATTTGGTTATGGTTATATGAATAATACAGACAGACCGAATAAACCTATACAAAGAAAAAAAGAAGAAGGAGAATATCTCACTCTAACTGTGGATAAAGCAATAGAACAAGCGAAAAATATATTGCGTCAATCCAAGAATATTATTGGGATTGGTTCTCCGAGAGCTAGTATGGAAAGTAATTTTGCATTACGTCAACTGGTGGGTGTAGAAAATTTTTATACAGGTATTTCTAAGAATGAACATGAGCAAATGTTATTAATACTGAATATTCTGCAAAAAGGAGGAATGTATACTCCTTCTCTCCGAGAAATAGAAAGTTATGATAGCATCTTAATATTGGGGGAAGATATTACACAGACAGGAGCACGTATGGCTTTAGCAGTAAGACAGGCTATTAAACGCAAATCTTTAGAAATCGCTTCGTCTCATGCTATTGCGGAATGGCATACTGTTGCTGCTATGAATGTGGGAAACCATACCAAATATCCTCTATTTATTACTCATATAGATCAAACAAGTTTAGATGATATTGCTACTTGGAGTTATTATGCTCCTATCGATGATCAAGCTCGTCTAGGTTTTGCAATTGCGCATCTATTAGATCATAGTTCCCCTTTGGTTCAGGGATTCGATAGGATGATGAATGATAAAATTTCCGTTATATCGCAAGCCTTATCTCATGCGAGAAAACCACTAATTATTTCTGGTAGCAGTATGGGAAGTACTGCAATTATTGCCGCCGCGGCAAATATTGCTCGCGCATTACGAATACAAGGTAAGCATGTTGGTATTAGTTTTACACTCTCTAATGTTAATAGCATGGGATTAGCATTAATTGGAGGAAATAGTATTGAAGAGGCTCTCAATGAAATTGAGAAGGGAAAAGTAGATACCTTGATTATCTTAGAAAATGATCTGTATCGCCATGCGTTAAAAGATCGTATTGATTTAGCTATTGAAAAAGTAAAGACTCTCATAGTCATTGATCATCAGAAAACGAATATTCAAGATAGAGCCGATTTAATATTATCTGCAGCTAACTCTGCAGAAAGTAGTGGTACTGTTATTAATAATGAAGGCCGTGCTCAAAGATTTTTTCAGGCATATAAACCAAATTATTATAATAATCAATTAATTCGTTTAGAGAGCTGGCGTTGGTTATATTCGCTCTTATATAAAAGCGAAGAATATTCAAGCATTAAACTGGATAAGATTATTGATGATATAGCTTTACATCTCCCTCATCTCGCGGATATTAAAAAAGTCGCCCCGAATGAAACATTTCGTATACATGGAAAAAAACTATCTAGGGCGCCTTATTGTTATAGTGGTCGTACTGCGACACATCGGAATGATATACATGAAACTCCTTTTCCTCAAGATGAGGATTCTATGTTTAATTTTTCTATGGAAGGGAATCATTCTCCTTATGCTCCACAACAATATGTTGCCTTTGCATGGGCTCCAGGATGGAATTCTCCCCAATCTTGGAATAAATTTCAAGATGAGGTAGGAGGACACCTACGATATGGGGATCCAGGTATTCGTCTATTGGATTCAAAAAATGATGTATTAGATTGGTTTAGTAATATTCCTGCGTCTTTTCATGCCTCTCAATCAATACGGGATCATAAGAATTCTTGGTATATTGTCCCATACTTGTGTTTATTTGGGAGCGAGGAAACTTCACAAAATTCTCCAGTCATTAAAAATATTATGCCAAAACCGTACTTAATAATGAATGAAATTGATGTAATGAAATTGGGATGTAAAACTGATCCCAGTAATGAAACATGGATGACTTTTCATTGGGGAGGAAAAGAAATTCATACATTACCAGTTCGTATTAGTACAAATTTAAGCACCGGACAAGTTGGATTACCCCTTGGGTTCCCGGGTCTCTCTCCTATCCTATCAGGAAGATATCTTTATATTAAAGATATCTGTTACAAACCAATTAAGAATGTGGTAGCTATTCAATGAATACCATAAGTAAATCTATTGTGACTCTTTTTATATTACTTATATGTGGAGCATATATGAGTTTTATAGAGAGGCGCTTACTTGGTCTATTTCAAAATCGTTACGGACCGAATCGCGTAGGATGGCAAGGTTTAATGCAACCGATAGCGGATATGATCAAGATTTTCTTTAAAGAAGATTGGATTCCTCCATTTTCTGAACGTGTAATATTTATTATATCACCGACTATTTCTTTTTTATCTTTTTTAATTATATTTGCCACTATACCCATTACCCCTCATTGGATAATTATTGATCTACATATTGGTGTATTATTTTTCTTGATGATGGCAGGACTTTCTGTATACTCAGTATTATTGGCTGGATGGTCAAGTAATAATAAATATGCATTACTCGGTGCTATGCGTGCTGCAGCTCAAACACTAAGTTATGAAGTTTTTATAGGTTTATCCATAATGGGCGTGGTAGCGCAATCAGGATCATTTTCTTTAAGAGATATTATTATTGCTCAAAAGGATATTTGGAATATTATTCCTCAATTTTTGGGATTTATCACGTTCTTTTTAGCCGGTATTGCTGTATGCCATCGTCATCCTTTTGATCAACCAGAGTCTGAACAAGAGTTAGCGGATGGTTATCATATTGAATACTCTGGAATGAAATTTGGGTTATTTTTTATTGGGGAATATATTGGAATAATCACCCTATCTGCTTTGATAGTCACGCTTTTTTTAGGAGGTTGGCAAGGTCCATGGCTCCCACCTATATTTTGGTTTATAATAAAAATTGCCTTATTCGTAATACTCTTTATTTTGATACGAGCCTCTCTTCCTCGTCCTCGTTATGATCATGTCATGGAATTTGGATGGAAAATTTGCTTACCTTTAACACTACTTAATTTGATGATAACTGCAATCGTAATATTATTATAAGGATTTATAAGTGGTGAGGATATTAAGAAAATTATTGATTGCCTCTGCTACAATATTACGTAGTATGTGGATAATTGGCAAACAAGCTTTTAGCAAAAGAGAAACATTGTTATATCCAGAGGAATCCGTGAATCTTAGCCCTCGCTATCGCGGAAGAATTATATTAACCCGAGATCCAGATGGGAATGAGCGTTGTGTTGCCTGTGGTTTATGTGCTGTTGTTTGTCCAGTAGGTTGTATCTCTTTGCAAAAATCGGAAAAAGAGGATGGACGTTGGTATCCCGAATCTTTCCGCATTAATTTTTCCCGATGTATATTTTGCGGATTATGTGAAGAAGCTTGTCCAACTACCGCAATACAGTTAACCCCAGATTTTGAAATGTCTGAATTTAAAAGAAAAGATTTAATCTATGAGAAAGAAGATTTATTAATTTCTGGTCCAGGTAAATATACTGACTACAATTTTTATAAAGTAAAGGGAAGACATACTCCTTCAAGCAAAGACAATGAGAGCAATACCGCCGATTCTCATCCTGTTGATGTAAGAGACCTCTTACCCTGATGGAAAAACATTATGATAGAAATCATATTTTTTTATATTGCTAGTTTGATAGCGATTATAACAACGTTAAGAGCCATCACTCACACTCAACCAGTATATGCTTTGTTATATTTAATTATTTCTTTTATTGCTATAGCATGTATATTATTCCTTTTTGGGGCCTATTTTGCAGGTTTTTTAGAAATCATCATTTATGCTGGTACCATTATGGTACTCTTTATTTTTGTGAATATGATGATTCCCACGAATAAAAAAGATAAGAGAATAATCTTCTCCGCATTAGTCAATAGACTCTCTAAAATGATTCCAATTCTCCTATTAGTTTCTATAATTATAATGTTATGTTACTCTATTTCTCAATTCACCACTATCCATTCTAGTAGTTATATTGAACATCAATGGATAGAAATAAAGAATATCTCTATCAAATTATTTGGTCCCTATTTCTTTGTAATAGAACTCGCTTCCATTCTATTGCTAAGTGGAATGATTGTAGCTTTTCATTTTGGACGCAATTATCATCCTAAAAAATAGTGTAATAATAAGAGGGATAGTAGTAAATGATTCCAATTTCACATGCTTTGGGCTTATCTGCAATTTTATTTTTTATCGGTCTTGCAGGAGTAATTTTTAGAAAAAATCTATTGTTTATCCTGCTAGGAATAGAAATCATGATGAACTCTGCGGCTTTAGCATTTGTTATAGCTGGAAATTACTGGCATCAATTAGATGGACAAATCATATTCATGATAATTATGACCTTAACCGCATCGGAGACCAGTATCGGTTTAGCTTTATTATTGTTAATGTATCGCTATAAAAAAACGTTGAATATAGATAGTATCTTTAGTGAACTTGAGAAGAAAGTATGATATCGCTACTGTATCTAACAATATTATTTCCTTTAATTGGTTTTATTCTACTAACATGTTCAAGAGTAACATGGTGGTCTGATAGATTGACTACAATAATAGGAGTAGGTAGTATAAGTTTATCAGCGATTATTACTTGTTTAGTTACATGTAATTTTTATAACGAGTATATACAACATACTTCATATCAGTTTAGTCAAATTTTATGGCAGTGGATATCTATAGAAGATTTCAGTATTACTATGGCTCTTCATCTGGATATATTATCTGTCAGTTTATTATGTTTAGTAACAGGAATTGGATTTCTAATTCATCTCTATGCTTCATGGTATATGCGTGGAGACAGAGGCTACGCTCGTTTTTTTGCATATACTAATTTATTTATAGCCAGTATGATTGTTTTGTTATTAGCCGATAATTTAGTATTTATGTATATCGGTTGGGAGATCGTTGGCCTATGCAGTTATCTCCTTATAGGTTTTTATTTCCATGATTTAAAAAACAGTATAGCCGCAACCAAAGCGTTTGTTACTACTCGTATTGGAGATGTGCTCATTATTTGTGCAATTTTTTTCCTTTATCAACAGTTTGGAACCTTAAATTTTAATGAAATGCATGCTCTATCGAACAATATGGAGGATTCTTCCTCATTGATTCTTCTTCAATATGCTACTTTTTTTCTATTAGGAGGAGCAATAGCTAAATCGGCACAGATTCCTTTACATACTTGGTTAATAGATGCAATGGTTGGTCCTACTCCGATATCGGCACTCATACATTCAGCTACTATGGTTACTGCTGGGGTATACTTAATTGTTCGTACTTACTTTTTATTTTTATTGACACCGAATGTCCTGTATTGTATTGGTATAATAGGTGCGATAACGTTATTATTATCCAGCTTCTCAGCAGTAGTGCAAAAAGACATTAAACGTATATTGGCGTATTCGACAATGAGTCAGATTGGTTATATGTTTTTAGCTATTGGGGTGAAAGCTTGGGAATCCGCTATTATACATGTAATAATTCATGCTTTTTTTAAAGCGTTGTTATTTCTTTCTGCTGGTTCTGTGATTCTTGCTTGTAATTATGAGAAAAATATTTTTAGAATGGGTGGGTTAAGAAATTCAATGCCTTTAATCTATCTCTCCTTTTTAATAGGAGGAGCCTCACTTGCGGCTTTTCCAATTTGTACGTCGGGTTTTTATTCTAAGGAAAGAATTTTACTTGCTACCGTAGCAGATGGAAAAACTATATTCCTAGTATGTGGTTTATTAGGTGCTTTTTTGACCGCTATATATATATTTCGTTTAATTTTTTTAGTATTTCATGGAGAAGAAAAGATTAGTCCTTCCTATTCTTCTAATAGAATTCAACATGATATTCCGCTGATAGTATTATTATTATTTTCTACTATTATAGGAGTATGGATACTTCCTTCTATGGAAGAAATATTTCCTAAGTGTCATTGGTTACCTGTCTCTCAAAAGAGAGGGATTGAGGTTATTTCTAGTATAATATCACTACTGGGTATCTTTTTAGCTTATAAATTATGGCTAGGAGGACCCTATCGAATAGTCTCTTATATATCGCAGAGTAGATGGGGAGGATTTATTTTATCTTTTTGGATTCAAGGATGGGGTTTAGATAGATTATATCATGCCATATTTATAAAAACGTATTTACGTATTACGCGTTTATTATCAAACGATCCCCTAACTAAACCAATACCATCCTTATTATACTTGATTAATTTCTTAGAACATTATCTAATTAAGAGTGAAATTATTCGAATAAGTGTTCATTTTATAATGATGCTGGTAGGATTAGTAATAATAACGGCATACTTACTCTTTATTGGAGTATAAAATTGGATAATCCTATTTTGATAGTTGTTTATAACGAGCTATTTGGTGGATAAATTTTATGTTATTACTCTATCTCATACTTCTGCCTTTTTTCGGTAGTATCATATGTTGTAAGAGTGAGCGTGTTGGTTCTAATATCCCACGCTGGATTGCTTTATTCGTTACAGGATTACTTTTAATTCTTACCTTATTTATATGGAAGTATTATCATGAAGCTATAATGGGGAATTATAGTTTCCCTAATTGGCCAATAGAGTATATCTTACATTGGATCCCACATTTAGGGATAAGTTTACATTTGGCTTTAGATGGATTATCATGGTTAATGATACTATTGGTTGATATTATTGGAATATTATCTGTACTTTGTTCATGGTATGAAGTTGATAGAAGTCCGGGTTTTTTTTATTGTAATTTGCTATTGGTGTTAGGAAGTGTAATTGGCGTATTTTTATCTATAGACTTGTTCTGTTTATTCTTTTTTTGGGAATTAATATTGTTCCCTATGTACTTGTTGATAACAATATGGGGATATCCGCTTTCACCTGAAAATATACGCGTTATAATAGCCAATAAATTTGTTATTTATGCCAAAATTAGTGGTTTGTTAATGTTGGTAGCAATTCTAACTTTATCTTTTATTTATTACCATTCTCATGGTGTTTTAAGTTTTAATTATGTAGATCTATTAGGTATGAATATGCCTCTGCATATTGAATTTTTTATTATGTTATTCTTTTTTTTGTCTTTTGCAATAAAATTACCTATCGTTCCTTTTCATAGTTGGCTGTCAGATGCGCATAGTCAGACTTCTATGACCGGTTCGATCGATTTAGTTGGTCTGTTGCCCAAAACGGCTGCTTATGGTATTTTACGTTTTGTTCTTCCTCTTTTTCCTCATGCTTCACATCAATTTGCACCAATTGCTATGTGGATTGGAGTGGTGTGTATTTTTTATGGAGCTTGTATAGCTTTTTCACAAACCAATATAAAACGTTTTTTAGCTTATACAACTTTATCCCATATGGGCTTTATACTCATTGCGCTATATAGTGGTAATCAAATCGCATATCAAGGCGCAATAGTATATATGATTGCGCATAGTCTTTCTATGGCCGGTCTATGTATTATATATGGGCAATTATATGACCGAGTATATACTCGAGATATGAAACGTATGGGAGGGTTATGGAATCAATTAGGATGGAGTAGTAGGCATATACCTGCATGCTCATTATTTTTCGCTACAGCGACACTAGGGATCCCTTGTACCGGTAATTTTGTGGGTGAAATAATGATATTATTTGGTAGTTTTGCATCGAATCCCTTCATTGCTGTTTTATCCACCTTAGGATTAATATTAGCATCGATTTATTCACTTGTGATGATACAGCGTATATACTATGGTCAACCTAGGAAGACTTTTTCTTTGAAAAAGACCTCCTCAAGCTCAATGGAATGGTTCCTTACCATGTCCATTATAATATTACTTATATTTATTGGAATCTTTCCTCAATATATTATTAGGATTGCTTTTGTATCAACACAGCATATCCATGCTTACCTTTCGCAAACACTACATATAGAGTGATAACTTTACATACATGTTAATATCATATCAAAACTTGATAGCATTTTTACCGTTATTGATTATTGGATTAACCATTGTTCTTTTACTATTGCATATAGCATGGAAACGCTATACTTCCTGCGTAGTCATAACTAGTATCAGTGGTCTGAGTATAGCTTTATTATTAGCATGGTTTGTTTTATATCATGTCAAAAAAATCATAGATATAACACCATTAATACGTATTGATAATATTTCCATATTATATACTTTGTTTATTATTACAGTTGCTATTACTAGCTGTATACAAGCTTATACCTGGATAAAGCATTCTGGTATAAGACAATCGGAGGAATTTTATCTATTAATACTAATAGCGACGCTAGGTGGTGTATTTTTAGTTAATGCGAATCACTTAGTATCGTTATTTATTGGGATAGAACTACTATCGTTACCTCTATTTGGTTTAATTGGATATCATCCTCAAAAAGATCGATCTCTAGAAGCCAGTATTAAGTATACATTACTCTCTGTAGTCTCTTCTTCTTTTATGTTATTCGGCATAGCATTAATATATCTAGATACCGGTCATCTGTCTTTTTCGGGTATTAGTAGAGAGGTAATAGTACTACATAGTCCATTACTCTTGATTGGAGTAGGATTAATGATGGTATGTGTCGGTTTTAAGTTATCATGGGTACCTTTTCATTTTTGGACCCCTGATGTTTACCAGTGTACTTCTACTCCGGCCTTAACGTTTCTCTCTATTGCTAGTAAAATTGCTATTTTTATAGGATTATTCCGTTTTTTTCTATATTCATCCTTATATGAAATAGAAATGCTTCGATTATTGTTATCTATCATCACGTTTATTTCCATCATTATAGGGAATATAATGGCGTTCAAGCAAACAAATATTAAACGTTTATTAGGTTACTCTTCTATTGCACATTTTGGTTATTTATTAATCGGACTAATTGCGGCTATGAAGATACCTAAATTAGATACATTAGCATTTGAAGCGATTAGCATTTATGTAATTAGTTATATTTTTTCCAATGTAGGTATATTTAGTATATTAATTTTACTCCTAGAATTGCCTATGAAAGAAAAGGATAGAATTGATACATATAAAGGATTATTTTGGAAGTATCCTAGGGTTACCATCTTATTAACGGTAATGTTATTATCTTTATCTGGTATTCCAATGACATTAGGTTTTATAGGTAAAGTATATACTATTATAATAGGTATTCATGCTGGATTATGGTGGTTAGTAGGAAGTTTAATAGTTGGTAGTTTGATTAGTTTACTATACTATTTACGCCTCATTATAATATTATATTTAAGAGATAACACCCAATTAGGAAAGAACAACATCATTACTCTTCCATCATATACTATAAATGGATTTACTGTAATTCTTTGTGCATTCTTCATTATTATATTTGGATGTTATCCTCAATCTCTTATTGATTTTATTCATGGAATTATTTAAAACAATTTTATCATTCTTTTCCACATTGCGCACGTTGTCTTAAAAGATGATCCATCAATATGATGGCAGTCATTGCCTCGGCAATGGGTATAGCTCGAATACCAACACAAGGATCATGTCTTCCTCTAGTAACGATTTCGACATTTTCCCCCTCTTTTGAGAGAGTCCTTCCAGGAATAGCAATACTAGAAGTAGGTTTTAATGCCAAATGAATGATTATTGTTTGTCCACTACTAATACCACCTAGAATACCACCAGAGTGATTACTCTGAAAACCGGATGATGTAATTTCATCCCTGTTTTCACTTCCGTATTTACTAACTACGGTGAACCCATCTCCGATTTCCACCCCTTTTACCGCATTGATACTCATTAATGCGTGTGCTAAATCCGCATCTAGACGATCAAAGACCGGTTCTCCTAATCCAGCAGGAACATTTTCAGCTAGAACTGTCACTTTAGCCCCAATAGAATCACCCGATTTTTTCAATTTTCTAATCAGTTGATCGATTAATTCTAATTGAGAGGGATCGGGACAAAAAAAGGGATTTTTTTCTATTTGATCCCAATCTTTTAATTCACATCGAATAGGACCAATTTGTGATAAAAATCCCTGTATTTTTATATTACTATGAGAAAATAAATATTTTTTAGCAATAGCACCTGCAGCTACGCGCATTGCGGTTTCTCTAGCAGAGGCACGCCCTCCACCCCGATAATCACGTATCCCATATTTTTTTTCATAACTATAATCAGCATGATTGGGTCGATATAAATTTTTTATCTCACTATAATCTTGTGAACGTTGATCAGTATTCTCTATCAGTAATCCTATACTCGTCCCCGTACTGACACCTTCAAATACCCCAGATAAAATACGTACTTGATCTGGTTCCCGTCTTTGAGTCGTATATAGAGAAAACCCTGGACGTCGTCTATTAAGCTCAATTTGTAAATCTTGTTCGTTTAAATTCATTCCAGGAGGTACTCCATCAACCACCCCCCCTAATGCGGGACCATGAGATTCACCGAAAGTCGTAACACGAAAAACTTGTCCAATACTATTACCAGCCATAATACTATTCCTTATCAAGAAAAAATTTTTAGAAGAAATTTAGAGAAAATGAGTAAACAATGAGTAAACAGGGAATATTGCTAATAGTTATAAAATTTTAAAATATTTCAGTAATTGTTGACGTGTTATCATAAAAACACCATCACCTCCATCCTTTAAATTTATCCAACAAAATGACTTTTGGGGATAACGTTGGTTCATATACAATCTACTCTCACCTACTTCACAAATCATAATTCCATCTTCTGTTAAGTAATCTACCGCATTATACAAGATTTGGTCTACTAAATTTAATCCATCTTCATCTCCTCCATACAAACTTATTTGAGGTTCGGCATAAAATTCTCTCGGTAATTCTTGTAATGATTTTTGATTGACATAAGGTGGATTAGTTAGAATCAGATCATATCTTTGCTTTTTCGGTACATTAGTAAATAAATCAGATTGAATAGGAATGACTCTATTTTCCAGATTATGTTGATAAATATTATATTTAGTAACTTCCAATACTTCAGCAGAAATATCAACAGCATCTATCTGAGCTTTTGGATAGATATAAGCACTAGCAATAGCAAGACAACCACTACCTGTACACATATCTAATATATATCTTGGTGAACATGATAGTAAATTCATGAAATTATTCCTAATAAGTTCTCCAATAGGAGAACGAGGAATACATACTCGTTCATCAATATAAAATTCTAATCCACAAAACCAAGATTTGTTAATTAAATAGGAAACCGGAATATATTGTTGAATTCGAATTCTAACTAAATCAAAAATTTTAGAACGTTCACTTAATGTCAAACGTGAACTATACATTTCACTTGGTAGATTTAATGGTAAAAACAAACTAGATAATACTAATTGTAGTGCTTCATCTACAGGATTATCGGTACCATGACCGTAATAAATATCAGATTGATTAAATTGACTAATTGTCCAACGTAATATATCTCGTATAGAGATAATTTCTTTTAGAATATCTTCTTTATTAATTTCCATTCTAATTGAATTCTTCTCGCTTTGTTATAATTTTTTCTATATCAATAAATAGAAAGTAAATGAATGAATTAATTTGTAATACCTATATATAATGATATATTGAGTGAGTCCTTTAATATTGAGAACAATAATAGTATATTACGATTATTTCCATATCATGCATATAATATTTTTTATTATATATTCAATATTAAAAATATTGAATATATATTAAATTACAATCATATACCAAAATGATTCTATTACGTATTTGAAATTCGATCCATTTGACATTCTTTTATGAAAAAAAAATTAACTATTCTTGGTAGTACAGGCTCTATTGGAATCCATACCTTAACGGTAATACAACAAAATTCTGAAAAATTTGCAGTACATGCCCTTGTAGCTGGATATAATACAGAGTTAATGACTAAGCAATGTTGGGAATTTAAACCTAAATGGGCTTCCATGGCAAGCCGTAGAGCAGCGCAACATTTAAAATTTAATTTGAATCAAATGGGATTAGCAATAAATGTTTTATTCGGGATTGAATCCGCATGCAAGCTTGCCTCTCTTGAGGAGATAGATATAGTTATGTCAGCAATAGCAGGGACAGTAGGTTTAGCACCGACTTTATCCGCTATAAAAGCAGGAAAAAGAGTGTTATTAGCTAATAAAGAATCTCTTGTGATTTGTGGACGTTTATTGATGGATGCTGTACGTATGCATAATGCGCATTTATTGCCTGTTGATAGTGAACATAATGCCATTTTTCAATGTTTACCTAAACCTGTTCAAGAAAATTTAGGCTATGCTTCTTTAAAGGATCATGGAATATCAAAAATTATATTAACTGGTTCTGGTGGACCATTCCGATTCGTACCCCTTTCTAAACTAGAAAGTATGACTCCTGAACAAGCTTTTTCCCATCCTAATTGGATTATGGGTAAAAAAATATCAGTAGATTCAGCCAGTATGATGAATAAAGGATTAGAATATATTGAAGCAAAACATCTCTTTAATGCTTCCTCTAAACAAATAAAGGTAGTATTACATCCCCAATCGATTATACATTCAATGATACATTATATTGACGGTAGTATCATGGCTCAAATGGGATTACCTGATATGCGAACACATATCGCTCATGTTATGGCTTATCCGGATCGTATCTCTATAAACATTCCTCAATTAAACTTCTATAGTTTGGATACGCTAAGTTTTGGTAAACCAGATAAAAAACGTTATCCTTGTTTATATCTTGCTATAGAAGCTAGTTTACATCAAGCCACTACAATTATTCTCAATGCTGTCAATGAAATAGCGGTATCGGCTTTTTTAAGTCAAAAAATTCGTTTTACTGATATTGCAGTAATTATTCAAGAGGTACTAGATAATTTATACTATAAAGAACCTAAAAATATAGAAGAAGTGATGTTCATTGATAATCAGGCGAGAAAAAAAGCGTTTTTATGTATTAAAAAGTTCATGTATGAAAGATGATTAAATAATCAGAAATATTTTTAAAATTAGATAGAAGAGAAGTAGTAAGTAATATTCTTTATCATCAAGTAAAAAGATGAAAAAAAGTAGGATCTTATCCAAATTACCTCGTCATGTAGCCATTATTATGGATGGAAATGGTCGTTGGGCAAAAAATAAAGGGAAATTACGTATTTTAGGTCATCAAGCTGGAGTGAAATCAGTACACCGTGCAGTAAATTTTGCGATTAATCATAGATTAGATGCATTAACACTCTATGCATTTAGTAGTGAAAATTGGAATCGTCCTATTCAAGAAGTTTCAGCACTGATGACCTTATTTATACGTGTATTGGAAAATGAGGTAGAATTTTTACAGAATCATAATATTCGATTTAGAGTCATAGGGGATATTCATCGATTTGATAATCGATTACAAGAATGTATTCGTTATTCGGAAGACGTTACTCGAAATAATGATGGATTAACACTAAATATTGCGGCAAATTATGGAGGTCGTTGGGATATAATCCAAGCAGTCAGATCCATTGCTATACAAGTTAAACAAGGAATACTTCATCCCGATCAAATTGATGAAAATACATTACGCCAATTTATTTGTATGAATGAATTAGCTCCTGTAGATTTAGTAATTCGAACCGGGGGAGAACATCGTATTAGTAACTTTTTACTATGGCAAATTGCCTATTCAGAGTTATTTTTTACTGATGTACTATGGCCAGACTTTAATGATATTATTTTTAGAGATGCATTATATGCGTTTGCTAGACGTAAAAGGAATTTTGGTCGAACGGTTAATCCATCTAATTATGAGGAGAACTTTTGTTAAAACAAAGATTAATGACTACTATTATCATGATTCCTATGGTAATGGCTACCATATTTTTATTATCTTCCTTTATATTCTCACTGATTACTTTATTACTCTGTTTATTAGGAGCATGGGAATGGGGGAGACTTACTGGTCTATCTTTATATGGTCAATTTATATGGTTATTATTAATCAGTATTTTATTATGTATAGTACAACAATCCCTTCTATTTAATTTTTATACCCAATCTCTCTTAGAGATTGCGTTATTTTGGTGGATTATAGCGTTTACTCTTATTCTTTATTATCCTCGTTCTATTCTCTTATGGTATAGATATAAAATCATTCTATTAATATTTGGTATATTAATTATTGTACCATTTTTCTTAGGAATACTACTATTACATCATTCTTCTATTGGTTCATGGTTACTCTTCTATATTTTATCACTAGTATGGAGTATGGATTCGGGCTCCTATATATTTGGATATATAGGGGGACGCAGTAAAATGATTCCCAAAATTTCTCCAGATAAAACTTGGGAGGGTTTCTTAGGTGGATTATTAACTACCTCTTTTGTCAGTATAATATTCTATAAAAATGTGCCTGATTTATATAATATTTCTCCAATAGCATTATTGATTGCTTCAGTAATTTCCTCCTTTGCCTCTGTATTGGGTGATCTAACAGAAAGTATGTTTAAACGGATATCGGGGGTCAAAGATAGCAGTCATTTAATTCCAGGACATGGTGGATTATTAGATCGTATAGATAGTTTAACTGCTGCCATTCCAATTTTTTGTTTATTAATGTTATTTTTTAATGCTATCTAATTTTGGATAAAAACGACAATGTTACATATCATATGGATTTTTTTTACTTTTACTCTTACATTAAGCATGTTAATTTTGGTCCATGAATTAGGACATTTTTTAGTTGCTCGTTATTATGGAGTGAAAGTTGAACGTTTTTCTATAGGATTTGGATATCCTTTATTAAGGAAACGCGATAAATTTGATACCGAATATATTTTCTCCGCTATTCCACTGGGTGGTTATGTCAAAATGTTTGGTGCTGGAGGAGAGTCCATATCACATGAAAATTCTTTTGAATCTTTTAATAACAAACCTATATGGCAACGTTGTGCAATTACTTCCGCTGGATCGATATGTAATATCATGTTTGCTTTTGCAATATATTGGTTAGTATTTATGATAGGCCTTCCCGATTTTCGCCCCATACTGACTGATATTTTACCTGAATCTATTATTGCAAGAGCTAATATTCTACCAGGGATGGAAATAAAATCTGTTAATGGAATTAATACTCCTAGTTGGAGTGCAGTGCGTCATCAACTAATGAAAGTATTAAAAAATAATGAACAAATATATTTAGACGTTTCAAACAATTCTAATCCATTGACTATTCAAAGAAAGTTTCTAGAACTCTCTCTAAAAGATCATATAGAATGTAGTAAAAAAGATCCTCTTATTACTTTAGGAATTAATCCCATCATTTCACATATTGAACCTATTATAAAGACCGTTCAAGCGGGCTCCGCTGCTGAAAAAGCCGGTTTACAACCTAACGATAAAATAATGAAGGTAGAAGAAAAAAATATTGATCATTGGTCTTCATTCGTTATGAGCATCAAAAATAGTCCTGGCAAAAAATTACGTCTTAAAATTGAAAGGAATAAGACTATCCTAGAATTAATTTTAATTCCGGATAGTCAATTGAATCAACATAACTATGTAGAGGGATTCGCTGGATTAACTCCTACTGTTATACCAATTTCTAATGCCAATCAAATAGTAAACAGATATGATCCTTTATCTGCACTATATAAAGCTGGAGAAGCATCATGGAATATTATTATTCTCACTATGGAGGTACTTACAGAAGTAATAGGTGGAAATGCTAAATTAAGTAGTCTTAGTGGACCAATATCTATTGCACACGGTGCATATCTCTCCGCAGAGAATGGACTAATTCATTACTTAATGTTTTTATCGTTAATCAGTATTAACTTAGGTATAATGAATTTATTACCTATACCTATTCTAGATGGAGGACGTCTATTGTTTTTAATGATAGAAAAGATTCGAAGTAAACCGATTGAGGAATCGGTACAAGAACGGATTTATCAGATTAGCTCAATTATTCTGATGGTATTAATGGCCTTAGCTATTTTTAATGATATTTCTAAATTAAGATAAGTATTTTTATTAGCAGACGGTCTTATCCGAGATCTTGCATTGATTAATAATAAATTCCTTCTCAGTATACTGCTTAGTATTACCAGTCTGATAACGTGTTGTTGTCTGGCAGAAAATAGATTGTTCGTCAACAATATTTTTATTGAAGGCTTACAACGTCTATCTATTACAACAATTAAAATGTATTTACCTGTTATACGTATTGGAAGCACAATAAGTAAGAAAGATATTCGTAATATTATTTGTACCTTATTTGCTACTGGTAATTTTGAAGATATTAAAGTTATACATGATAATGATATTTTATTAATTCAAGTACAAGAATTTCCCTTAATTGGTTCAATTTGTTATGTGGGTAATAAAATCATAAAAAATGAAATCTTACAAAAGAATTTAGATAATATTGGTATTCAAGTAGGAGAGATTTTGAATCCCTCTACTCTTTTTCATCTACAAAAAGATTTAGAACAATTCTATCATAGTATAGGAAAATATAGTGCTAAAATAGAAACAATAATTGAGCCGCTCGCTTATAATCGAGTAGCAATAAAGTTTGTTTTCAACGAAGGCATCTCAGCTATCGTGAAGCAACTTAATATTATCGGTAATGAAAAATTTTCTTCATATAATCTTCTTTCACACTTGCAAATTAGTAAAAACACTCCTTGGTGGAAAGAGAATAGAAGATTCTGTCTAAAAAAACTAGATATGGATATAGATGCTCTACGTAATTTTTATTTAGATCGTGGTTATGTTCGTTTTGATATTGATTCTACTCAGATTAGTATGACGCCAGATAAAAAAAATATATACATTACATTAAATATTACCGAAGGATTACAATATACACTTTCAAAAGTAACAGTAAAGAGTAACACCATTTTTGAAAATTCTTCCAAAATAGAGCAATTAGTACAATCTCGATTGTGTTTAGGCACTATATACCATAGTGCCGAAATCAAGAAAATAAGTACAGAAATACAAAATTTATTGATAAATGATGGTTATCTAGATGCCCATATCCTTAATCAAATGGAAATAGACGATGTGAATCAAACCATTGAATTATGTTTTTATATAGACATCGGGAATCGTTACTATGTACGTTATATTCATTTTGAGGGTAATCATCTCACAAAAGATTCCGTTTTACGTCGAGAAATACGCCAAATGGAAGGAAGTTGGATAATTCATAGTCTACTGAATGAAAGTAAAAACCGATTAGAAAAACTCGGTTATTTTGAAACTGTAACATTAATAATACAAAAATTGTTACATTGTAATAATTATGTAGATGTCTTCTTTAAAGTAAAAGAACGTAATACGGGTAATATTAATTTTGGTATAGGTTCTGGAACAGATAGTCTTTTAAGTTTCCAGTTTTATATGAATCAAGATAATTGGTTAGGTACGGGGAATATAGTAGGATTTAGTGGAGTAAAAAATGATTATCAAACCAATATCAAAGTATCTTTTACTGATCCTTATTTTACTTTAGATGGAATTAATGCAGGTGGAAAGATATTCTACGATGATTTTAATGGAGATAATACAACAGATTTCTCCAATTTTAATTTAAAAAGCTTTGGATTAGGAACGTTTTGGGGATTTCCTTTACAAAAGAAATATTTATTTCAAATTGGATTAGATTATGTACATGATCATTTATATAATATAAAGCCTCATCTAATTATATCGCGTTATCTAAAAAAACATAATGAAAAAAAAAGTCATACCAATTTTAGTAACAACGATTTTTTACTGAGTGTAGATTGCAATGTGAATACTCTGAATAAAGTATATTTTCCTACTATAGGATATAGTGCAACATTATCTAACAAGATAGGATTACCTGGTTCAGATAATGAATATTATAAAATGAACTGTGATTTCATCCATTATTCTCCTATCAATAAAAAAGGAAGTTGGATTTTTGTTACTCGTACACAATTGGGATATGCTCATGGAATAAGAAAAAAGACAGTTCCATTTTATGATCATTTTTATGCAGGAGGGATTAATACTTTACGTGGATTCCATGCTAATAGTGTGGGTCCTAAAGCAATATATTATCGTTATCCTACTTCAGAAGTGAAAAACTATAGTACTTATCCAATAGAACATTCTGCGGTTGCTATTGGAGGAAATGCCACAGTCCTCTTTACAATGGAAGTAATTTGTCCTTTATCCTTTTTCCTGCAAGAAAGATATCTAGACTCTCTTCGTGCCGCAATTTTTATTGATTCTGGTACGGTATGGGATACTTATTGGGACAATAACGATGTTATACTACGTGCATCCAATATACCTAACTACGGGAGAATAGGAGATATTCGTATTTCTAGTGGCATTAGTTTGCATTGGAATTCCCCAATAGGTCCAATAGTCTTATCTTATGCTCGACCTATTAAAACTTATATAGGAGATCGATTTGAACGATTTCAATTCAACATTGGTAAAATATGGTAGATAAGGTAATATAGTGTTTTTATGTTCGTAATCCATAAGGAGCTTATAGTGAAAAAGTGGTTATATATTGTCAGTATAATGTTGGTAATTACCACTGCATCTCCAGTTTGGTCGATTGATAGAATTGCGGTGGTGAATATAACGAATATTTTCCAACAATCTCCACAACGTGCTACAGTAGCTAAAGAACTTGAAGAGGAATTTAAAGATCGAGTGACCGAGTTACAATGTATGGAAAGAGATTTACAATCTAAAACACAAAAACTGCAGAACACCGGGAATGATATGAATCCTCAAGAAAGAAAAGAACTAGAACAATCTCTGATGATTCAACGTGAAAAATTTTCTAGTAAAATTCAGTCTTTTGAACAGGATAATCACCGTAGACAGACCGAAGAACGCCATAAAATATTAAGTCAAATACATGAAATAGTCCGAAACATTGCTCATCAAGAAGAATATGATATAGTCATTGATATAAGTGCTTTAGCTTATTTTAACCCGTCTAAAGATATTACCAATAGTGTACTTGCACAGGTGGTAAAGTGATATATGTTCTCCATACGACTATCTGCATTAGCAAAGTATTTAAATGCGACATTATATGGTGATGATCAAATCCAAATTACTAATTTAGCTTCTATAGACAATGCCAAAGAGGGGGAGATTACATTTTTATCTGATATCCGTTTACGACATAAACTTATAGAATGTCAAGCTTCAGCAGTGATACTTACTGAACAATGTCTTCCTTTTTGTAAGAATAGCACTGCTTTAGTAGTAAAAGATCCTTATCTTGCATATGCATATCTCGCTCAAATGATAGATAGGACTCCTAAACCAGATTATAAAATTGATAAAAGTGTTAGAATGGACTCCAATGTCACATTGGGTGAACGTATATCTATCGGTGCTAATTCCGTACTGGAAAAGGGGGTATTTTTAGGAAATGATGTGATTATTGGAGCGGGTTGTGTTTTAGGAAGAAATGTAAAGATTAATATTGGGACAAGATTATGGAATAATGTTACGATTTATCATGGAGTTGAAATTGGGAAAGATTGTCTAATTCAGTCTGGATCAGTCATTGGCTCTGAAGGCTTTGGTTATGCTAAAGATGATATTGGAAATTGGATAAGAATTCCACATTTAGGAAGAGTAATTATAGGTAACAGAGTTGAAATTGGTGCATGTACTACTATTGCTAGGGGAGCAATAGAAGATACTTCTATTGATAATGGAGTAATTATTGATAACCTCTGTCATATTGCACATAATGTTAAGATTGGAGAAAATACTGCTATAGCAGGGGGGGTGATTATGGGAGGTAGCTTGACTATAGGCCGTAACTGTATGATTGGTGGAGCAAGTGTAATTAATGGTCATATAAAAATTTGTGATAAAGTAACAGTAACGGGGATGAGTATGGTAATGCGTTCTATAAGAGAACCAGGTATCTATTCCTCTGGTATTCCTTTACAAAAGAACAAACAATGGCGTAAAACAGTTGCCTTTATTATTCATATAGCTCGTTTTAGAAAACGTATTCAAGCACTTTTAAAAAAATAAATACCCCACCACTATCTATTTCACTATGTCGCACTTTTGGCCTGTATTTATCTAATTTCTCTTGAATAGAGAGAATAAATACAGGCCGTTTTGCTGATATCAAGAAAATACAGGAAATTAAATTATTTTGACTACTAACGAGCATAGTCTCCATATTGAAGAGATATTAGAGCTCTTACCTCACCGGTTCCCGTTTTTATTAGTGGATCGTGTATTAAATTTTGAAAAAGGCAAATTTCTTCGTGCTGTAAAAAATGTCTCTTTTAATGAACCATTTTTTGAAGGACATTTTCCAGGGAAACCGATTTTTCCAGGAGTATTAATTCTTGAAGCAATGGCACAAGCTACAGGTATATTAGCCTTTAAAAGTGCTGGAAAATTAGCACCAGGAGAATTTTACTATTTTGCTGCCATTGATGCCGCTCGTTTTAAAAGACCAGTACAACCAGGCGATCAAATGATTATTGATGTAGAATTTATCAAAGAAAGAAGGGGGATTGCACGCTTCAAGGGAATAGCCAAAATTCGGGATGAATTGGCTTGCGAAGCATCTATGATGTGTGCACGGCGCCGTGAGGCATAATGATTGATCCAACTGCTTTCATACATCCGAGTACTATTATGGAAAAAGGTGCCATCGTTCATGCCAACGTATATATTGGACCTTTTTGTATTATTGGTTCCGAAGTAGAAATAGGTGCACGTACAATACTCAAATCACATATCGTTATTAACGGTGTGACACGTATAGGTGAAGATAATCAAATCTATCAGTTTGCCTCTATTGGAGAAGAGAACCAAGATCTGAAATATACTGGGGAAAAAACTAGTGTAGAAATTGGTCATCGCAATCGTATACGTGAGAATGTTGCTATTCACCGTGGGACAATACAAGGGGAAAAAATTACTCGAATTGGAAATGATAATTTACTTATGATTAACACGCATATTGCACATGATTGTGTCATTGGTAATCATTGTATTATGGCTAATAATGCTACTCTTGGCGGTCATGTTAAAGTAGACGATTATGCTATTATAGGGGGAATGACCGCTATTCATCAATTTTGTCTGATCGGGGCTCATGTAATGATTGGAGGATGTTCTGGTGTGGTACAAGACGTCCCTCCTTATCTTATAGCGCAAGGGAATCATGCCACCGCTTTTGGTCTGAATACAGAAGGATTAAAACGTAGAGGATTTAATCGTGATATTTTACATGCAATACGTTCCGCCTATAAAATTCTTTACAGAAGTGGTAGAACGTTAGAGGAAGCTAAGTCAGAGTTACATATTTTAGCTAGTAAGCATACTATAATCAATAACGTGATAGATTTTTTATCGCGTTCACAGAGAGGGATTATTCGATAGATGTTTTTTCAACAACGTCGCCGTATTACTATTGGTTTAGTAGCAGGAGAGAGCTCAGGTGATCTTCTGGGTGCTCGATTAATGCGTGCTATACAAAATACGTATATTGCAGGCATACATTTTGTTGGGATAGGTGGTTCGTATATGAAAGCAGAAGGAATGGAGTCTTGGTATGATATAGAAGAATTGGCGGTAATGGATGTAATGGATATTATTAAACGTATGAAACGCTTACTGAAAATTCGACGTGATCTCCTTCACCGTTTTATCGCATTACCAATAGAGGTATTTATTGGTATTGATTCTCCTGAATTTAACCTCACATTGGAATATAATCTAAAAAAAAGGGGAATGAAGATACTTCATTATGTTAGTCCTTCTGTATGGGCATGGCGCAAGAATAGACTACGTACTATACGGCGTTCAACGAATAATGTTCTCTTACTTTTTCCTTTTGAAAAAAAGATATATGAACAATCTCATATTCCTTATACATTTATTGGTCATCCATTAGCTGATTTCATCCCTATATATCCCGATAAATTGCTCGCTAGAAAAAAACTCGGTATATCGTCAACTGCACACTGTTTAGCACTATTACCGGGAAGTAGAGAGAACGAAATTGAGATGCTCAGTACGGAATTTTTACGTGCCGCCGATATCTTACAGAATATTTTTCCAGATTTAGAAATTATGGTCCCGTTAGTGAAAGAACATCACATCCATTATTTTCAATCTATTTGCTCTAAAGTGACACCGCAACTCCGTTTTCGATTATATTCCCCAAATTACTCTATTCCAGTTATGACGGCTGCTGATGCCACCTTAGTGGCGTCTGGTACGGCAACATTAGAATGTATGTTATCTAAGTGTCCTATGGTAGTAGGATATAAAATGAAATGCATTACCTTCTTCATCGCACGCTCTTTCGTAAAAATACCTTGGATCTCTCTTCCTAATATATTAGCTAATCAAGAAATTGTAAAAGAACTTTTGCAAAAAAATTGTCAATACGATAATTTAGCTTCCGCCTTAATTCCCTTATTAAGAAATAGGAATCAACATACAGCATTATTACAGATATTTCGAAACATACACCAAGATCTACGTAATAATGCTGATGAAAAAGCTGCACAAGCGGTAATATCATTGATCCATTCTTAAATATATATATTACAAAAAAGTATGAAAAAATATGAATAACACCGCACCCCGATTTATCCATTTACACGTACATAGTGACTATTCCATGATTGATGGCGTGGCTAAAGTTCCCTCATTAATTGAAAAATCGGTAAGTTTAGATATGCCCGCATTGGCATTGACTGATTTTACTAATCTTTTTGGTTTAGTAAAGTTTTATAAACTCGCTCATAAATTTGGAATCAAACCAATTATTGGGGCGGATTTTCTCATGCAAAATAAGATCTTCCCTCAAGAATTAGTATCTTTAACTATTTTAGCCTCTAATGAGATTGGTTATGACAATTTAAGATTACTCATTTCTCAAACGTATCAACGGGGTTATATGTCCTCCGGTCCAATCATTGATCAAGATTGGCTTATACAATATAATCAAGGATTAATTATCCTTTCTGGATTCAAAGGTGATATTGGAAAATGTTTAATATATCGTCATAATAATTTTCAATTGGAACAATGTTTAATCTTTTACAAACGTTATTTCGCAGATCGTTATTACCTGGAATTAACTCGAACTGGTCGTGAAAATGAAGAACATTACGTACAAGCAGCGGTAGAATTCGCTATGCGTCAATCGCTACCGGTAGTAGCGACTAATGATATACGCTTTATTGACAAAAAGGATTTTGATACTCACGAAGTTCGTGTAGCTATTCATAACGGTTATATTCTTAATGATATAAAACGGCCACACACGTATAGTCCACAGCAATATATGCGTAGTGAAAAAGAAATGTGTAATCTCTTTTCAGATATTCCAGAAGCCTTGGAAAATAGTATAGAAATTGCTCGTAGATGTAATCTTACTCTCAATTTAGGTCAATATTTTCTTCCAAATTTTCCTACTAAAGGAATTTCAACGAAGGATTTTTTAATAAAAAGAGCTAATGAAGGACTAGAAAAACGTTTAAAATTCAAATTTATCAATGTTAAAGATCGGGATAAACGATTTGTTTCCTATAAAAATAGACTAACCCATGAATTAAAGATTATTAATCAGATGGGATTTCCTGGATATTTTTTGATTGTGATGGAATTTATACAATGGGCAAAAGATCATCATATCCCTGTTGGACCTGGTAGAGGATCTGGTGCCGGGTCATTAGTCGCTTACGCATTAAAAATTACCGATATCGATCCACTAGATTTTGATTTACTCTTTGAAAGATTTCTCAACTCCGAACGTATATCTATGCCGGATTTTGATATAGATTTTTGTATGGAAAAAAGGGATCTAGTCATTGATCATGTTGCTAATATTTATGGACGCCATGCGGTAGCTCAAATCATTACTTTTGGTACCTTATCAGCAAAAGTGGTAATTAGGGATGTTGGACGTGTACTAGACTATCCTTATAGTTTCGTGGATCGTATTGCGAAATTAGTCAGACCTGATCCAGGGATGACTTTAGAGAAAGCGTTTATTATTGAACCTCAATTAAGTAAACTCTATCATTCAGATGAAGATATTGGTATGTTACTGGATATGTCTCGTAAATTAGAAGGAATCATACGTAACGTGGGAAAACATGCGGGTGGAGTAGTAATTGCACCCACTCGTATTACTGATTTTTCTCCTATTTATTGTGATGAGACGGGAAAGAATCCCGTGACTCAATTTGATAAGAATGATATTGAGGATATTGGTTTAATAAAGTTTGATTTTTTGGGGTTACGTACTTTGACGATTATTAAGCGAGCGATGGATATGATCAATACGACTCTTAAACAAAATAAAATTCCACCTATTGATATATCCTCTATTCCTTTATACAATGAAAAAAGCTTTGAGTATTTGCGAAAGGCGGAAACTACTGCTGTATTTCAACTTGAATCAAAGGGAATGAGAGATCTGATTAAACGTCTCAAACCGGATTGTTTCGAAGACATAATCGCATTAATCGCCTTATTTCGACCGGGTCCTCTACAGTCCGGTATGGTTGAGAACTTCATTAATCGTAAACATGGCAAAGAAAAAATCTCATATCCGGATATTCGGTGGCAACATGAATCTCTTAAACCAATTCTTGAATCAACTTATGGTATTATTTTGTATCAAGAGCAAGTGATGCAAATAGCTCAGGTACTCGCAGGGTATACCTTAAGTAAGGCCGATCTATTACGTTGTGCAATGGGTAAAAAAAAACCAGATGAAATGGCTAAACAAAGAAATTTTTTTAAAGAAGGTGCCCAAAAAAAGGGGATAGATTCTAATTTAGCTATGAAGATTTTTGATATGATGGAACATTTTGCTGATTATGGTTTTAATAAATCGCATTCTACTGCCTATGCATTACTTTCTTATCAAACCTTATGGCTGAAAACGCATTATCCATATGAATTTATGGCTTCCGTTATGTCGGCTGATATGGATCACATAGATAAAATTAGAAGCTTAATAGAAGAATGTAATAGGATGGGAATGACAGTGTTACCACCTAATATTAATACGAGTCAATTTCATTTTCATGTGAATAAAAAAGGGCAGATTGTTTATGGTCTTGGTGCGATAAAAGGCATAGGAGAGGCATCTATTCAAGAAATTATTAAAGGACGTAATCAAAGTGGTATGTTTATCGATATGTTTGATCTATGTGTTAGAGCTCAAATGAAAAATTTAAATAGGCGTATATTAGAGAAATTTATTCTTTCCGGATCCTTCGATTGTTTTAAACAACATCGTGCTGAATTGATGCAATCAATCGATACTATATTAAAATCAGCTAATCAATATATACAATCTCAATTGTTAGGGCAAATAGATATGTTTAGTGATAGTATTCCAAATAGGGAATATGCGGTCTCTCACTCCTCTTCTATACAGAGACAACAGGATATTCTTCCTTGGTCAGAACAGATAAAGTTAAGAGGAGAACATGAGACATTAGGTCTCTATTTAACTGGACATCCAGTGGATCAATATCAAAACGAAATTCAATATTATTCAAGTGGCATACGATTGAAAGATATACAAAAAAACCATACGATAGGAAGTATTATTACAGTAGTCGGTTTAATTATATCCGTTCGCCTTGTATTAACAAAAAGGGAGAATCAAATGGCTATTTTGACGTTAGAAGATCGATCTGGCCGTTTAGAGGTGGTATTATTTAGGGATATATTAGAAAAATATAGGCATTTATTAGAAAACGACGATCGTATTCTAATAGTAAAAGGATACGTGGCTTCTGAAGATTCTCGTGGTTATATGAAGATGATTGCCTCTCAATTAATGGATATAAAAGAAGCGCGTAAAAAAATGGAGTATTACTCCTCCTATCAATAGTTAAATGATCTACGGAATGAAATGAATAATCATTATGAACGTGAATTTTCTAGAATTTGAAAAACCTTTATCGGAGCTAGAAACAAAAATTACTGCTCTGATGGAACTGAAATCACGCGATCAATCTCTTGACGTAAACAAAGAAATTCAATTCTTAAATACCAAGAAAAGGGAATTAATAAAAAAAATTTACTCTAATCTAAATGCGTGGCAAATTGCTCAGATTGCACGACATCCCTTGCGTCCTTATACTTTAGATTATATTCCACATATCTTTAATAATTTTGATGAATTATCCGGAGATCGTACTTTTGCTGATGATAAAGCTATTATTGGAGGTCTAGCGCGTATGGAGTCTCGTCCAGTAATGATTATAGGTCATCAAAAAGGACGCGATGTAAAAGAAAAAATTAGACGTAATTTTGGTATGCCCGCTCCAGAAGGTTATCGAAAAGCATTACGATTGATGAAAATGGCAGAGCGATTTAATATCCCCGTTATAACTTTTATTGATACTCCAGGTGCTTACCCTGGAGTAGGGGCGGAAGAAAGAGGTCAATCGGAAGCCATTGCCAGTAATCTACGCGAAATGGCCGTTTTAAAAGTACCTATCATTTGTACCGTCATTGGGGAAGGAGGATCTGGCGGTGCTTTAGCTATTGGAGTAGGCGATAAAATCAATATGTTAGAATACAGTACTTACTCTGTAATATCCCCAGAAGGTTGTGCGTCTATTCTTTGGAAAAGTGTGGAAAAAGCACCGTTAGCAGCGGAAGCTATGGGTATTATAGCAAACAGTCTTAAACGCTTATCACTGATAGACCATATTATAGAAGAGCCATTGGGAGGAGCACATCGCGACCTTCTTACTATATCTGATTCTATCAAATCACGTTTAAAATTAGATTTAGATGAACTCGATCGTTTAAAGGAACAAGATCTCTTAGAAAGACGTTACCAACGTTTAATGGGTTATGGCTATTGTTAGCAGCAACTTAGCAACGTATTATAAAATTATAGATGATTTTGGGTTTCTATCTGAAGTAGTGCTATCATACTATTGGCAATCTCACGTTCACCCATGACTACTTGATTGGCTCCCCTTTCCGTAATATACTCAACTTCATCATCATAGTGTGCACGCGCAATAATTTTTAAATCAGGATTTTTTTCTCTAGCTAGTGTTACAATCTCACCGGATTCGAATCCATTAGGAATCGTTAAAAGTAACCAACGCGCGCGATCTAATCGCGCTAATTCCATAATCTCTACTCTAGCAGCATTGCCTAAAACCACATTGATACTCTGTTCACGCAACATATCCACCCTAGCACGATTATTTTCTACTACTACCATAGGTAAACCTGCAAGTAAGAGTTGTTCTCCGACTAAACTTCCGACTCTACCATAACCTACTAATAATACGTGATGACAAAGATCTTGTGGAAGCTGCTGAGCATCGTCTTCTTGCATGCTACTATTATTGTTTTCTGGATTATACGCGATTAAAAATCGTTCTAATAATGCAAACATTAGTGGATGAATCATAATAGAGAGAATTGCTCCAGCCAAAACCAGATGATGTCCTTGCTCCGATAACATATTCAGTGAGATACTTAATCCAGCTAGAATAAAAGCAAATTCACCAATTTGTGCTAAACTAACCGCAATAGTTAATGAGGTACGTTTTGATAAACCAAATAATCTTACTAATCCAAAAGCTGCAGCCGATTTTCCGAATAAAATAATTGCTAACGTAGCAAGAACGGCAAGCGGTTCACGTAATAAAATAGTTGGATTAAATAACATTCCTACAGAAACAAAAAATAATACTGCAAATGCATCCCTTAGAGGCAAAGTATCGTGTGCAGCACGATGACTTAATTCGGATTCATTTAATACTACCCCTGCAAAAAAAGCACCTAATGCAAAAGAAACATCAAAAAATTCTACTGCACCGAAGGCAATTCCTAGTGCTAGAGCTAAAACAGAAAGTGTAAATAATTCTCTAGAACCCGTACTGGCGCTCTTTGCTAATACCCAAGGCACCAAACGTCTTCCTACCACAATCATCAAAGTAATAAAAGCCACAACCTTTCCAACAGTGAAAGCGAGTTCTCTCCATAATTGAGTATTATCTATTCCTTTGTTATTACTATCTAACATATCTCCAAAAGCAGGTAGTAAAACTAGAGTTAATACCATCACTAAATCTTCCACTATTAACCACCCAATGGCAATTTGTCCCCGTCGACTATCAATTAATTGTCTATCTTCTAAAGCACGTAATAGTACAACAGTACTAGCCGTAGAAAGACATAATCCAAATACTAGTCCGTTAATTGTTGACCAATTCATCATATAAGAAAATATCATACCTAGAAAAGTTGCTACTCCAATCTGGGCTATAGCTCCTGGTATTGCTATATGTTTGACTGCCATTAAGTCTTTTAATGAAAAATGGAGTCCTACTCCAAACATAAGAAGGATGACTCCTAATTCTGCCAATTCAGGTGCTAAAGAGGTATCTGCAACAAATCCAGGAGTAAAAGGTCCAACTAATACTCCAGCAGTTAAATATCCGACTAATGGTGAGATACGGAAATGATTAGCTAACATTCCTAATAAAAAAGCTAAAACTAATCCTCCAACAATAGTATTTATGAGTGGCATAGCATGATGCATCCAAACTCCTTATTGGTAATATATTGATTTTATTTATAATTTTATACAATACAGTACATTGTTTTAGATAATAATGAAAATATATCTGTATATTTTATTAAAAATAAATGATAGAAAGGCATAAATTTTTATGCTAAATTATAAGTATAGAATTACGTATAAGATACTACTTATAAATATTAAAAAAATACCGCATTTGATATATTTTTTATATTATGACATTCTCCAATATATTTTTATAATGATAATCATTCGTTGCTTATAAAATATTTACTGTAATGGTCTGTGTCTGTCTGTTAGTTCAATAATAATAACTAGATAAAAATTATTTATATTTTTATGGTAACAAGTAGACTATATATTATTTCTGCTCCTAGTGGAGCAGGAAAATCGAGCTTAATACAAGCCTTACTGAATAGTCATGTAGTATGTAATACGCAATTATCTGTTTCTCATACTACTCGAGCTATTCGTCCTGGAGAAGTACAAGGTATACATTATGAATTTGTCTCTATTAAAGAGTTCGAAAAAATGATAGATGAAAATGCATTCTTAGAATATGCTAGAGTTTTTGGACATTATTACGGGACTTCATATAGAGGAATTCATAAAATGTTACAAAAAGGAGTAGATGTATTTCTTGATATTGATTGGCAAGGCGCAAAACAAGTAAGAGATAAAATTTCTAATGTGTGTAGTATTTTTATCTTACCTCCCTCCAAAGAAGAATTAAAAAAACGCTTAAGTAATCGAGCACAGGATAGTAGAGAAAATATAGAATGGCGTATGGCACAAGTTGTGACAGAAATTATACATGTTGTAGATTATGATTATCTCATTATTAATGATGAATTTAACACGGCATTATTCGAACTGAAAAGTATTATATACGCTGAGCGTTTGCGTATAAAATGTCAAAGTATACGTTATCGTTCATTAATAGCAAAATTTTTAAGTTAGATCTATCTAATCAACAAAGAGAAGAATAAGAGAAGGAAAGAATATGTATGGCACGTGTAACTGTACAAGATGCTGTTGAAAAGATTGGAAATCGTTTTGATTTAGTATTAATTGCGGCACGAAGAGCTCGTCAGATACAAATACAAGGAAAAGATCCTTTAGTGCCACAAGACAATGATAAATACACCGTCATTGCGTTACGTGAAATTGAACAAGGATTAATAAATTCTCTTCTAATACAAGAAGAGAAGAATAAGAAGTAGTAATAATCTTGATTATTCAAAAGGATATTTTTGTAGTATAATAGTAACATTAGTACCTCCAAATCCGAAACTATTGCTCATTACAGTATATAATTGGCTTCGTGTTGTTTTTTGAATAATATTCATATCTATGGCTTGTGGATCTAATTCTTCAATATTAATACTAGGTGCTATAAAATTATTTTCCATCATTAATAAAGTAAATATAACTTCATGTACACCCGCCGCACCTAATGAATGTCCACTGATTGATTTTGTGGAAGAAAACGGGGGATGATGAATATCCCCAAAAGTTTTCTTAATGGCCCATAGTTCTTTCAAATCGCCAATCTGTGTAGATGTTCCATGAACATTTATATAATCTATTTTTCTATGAACCTCTTTCAATGCCATTTTCATGCAACGTACGGCTCCTTCTCCAGAAGGAGCTACCATATCCATCCCATCTGATGTAGCACCATATCCAATAATTTCACCATAAATATGTGCTCCGCGTCTTATAGCATGTTCTAGTTCCTCTACTACGATAATACCTCCTCCCCCAGCAATAACAAATCCATCTCTGTTAATATCATAAGTACGGGATGCTTTTTCTGGTGTGTGATTATAATGAGTAGAAAGAGCACCCATTGCATCAAATTCGCATGCCATTTCCCAACCTATTTCTTCTCCACCACCAGCAAAAATAATATCTTGTTTTCCAATTTGAACAATTTCTAAAGCATTTCCAATACAATGTGCAGAAGTAGAACAAGCAGAACTAACCGAATAGCTAAGACCACGAATTTTAAATGACGTTGCTAAACAAGCTGAAACACCAGATGCCATAGCTTTAGTTACCATATATGGACCTACCCCTCTTAGACCTCTAGAACGCATACGATCACAACCAGCTACTTGGTTCCTTGGTGATCCACCACCAGAACCCACAATAAGACCGGTTCGATCATTAGATATCATATCAGGGGTAAGAGCTGAATCAATAATTGCTTGTTTCATAGAAAGATATGCATAAATAGATGCATCACTCATAAATCTTGAAATTTTTCTATCTATCAAATTATTTAAGTTAAATTTAATATTACCCCATACATGACTACGCATTCCTGAATTTTTTAGCTCGTCAGAAAAAGTTATTCCAGAGCGTCCTTGTTTAAGAGAGGTTATCACTTCTTCCTGATTGTTACCGATACTCGATATAATTCCTATACCGGTAATTACAGCACGTTTCATTTATCTCCTCTCCTTTAACAATTAAATGATTTGATTATTTAATAGATAGAATTCTAAATTCTTTATTAAAGAGTTTACTATTAGTTTATAATGTTATATTAAAAAAATGTAATAAAAGTAAATTATTATTTACTTATTTCCAATATTTTTTATTATTATAAAATAAATATAGAATGCTATAATATAGTCCGTCTATTCTAAAAATAGAAATGAATATTTCGAATGATTTAATATAATTATATTAAATCAAAACCTATACTAAAAATTTATATTTCAAAATTCAAAGAATCCTTGTTTATAAGGGATTAGGATGAAGTTATCCTCACATAGCATGCATAAAAATAGATAGTAAAATTTATAATTTTAATATGAGTATACCTCTTTTCAAAAAAAGAATAACAGATTTCTCTAAAAATAATAAAATTCATAATTTAGATAGCCTTCGGAAAGGGGATCCTATTGTTCATATAGAACATGGTATTGGTCGTTATGCTGGAACTACTATTTTGGAAACAAATGGTATAAAATCAGAATATCTAACCTTAATCTATGCTGAAGATAGTAAATTATATGTACCAGTTTCCTCTTTAAATTTAGTTAGCCGTTATATCGGCATAAATGGAAACACTATTCCACTAAATAAATTAGGAAATGATAATTGGTCTCGTATACGAAAAACAATATTTAAAAAAATTAAAGATATAGCAGTTGAAATATTAGCAACTTATTCTAAACGTGCTATACAAAAGAAATTAGCTTTTCGATTAAATCCGGTCAATTATCGTATTTTTTGTGAAGATTATCCTTTTGATTTAACAAGCGATCAAATGCAAGCTATTAATGCAGTACTACATGATATGTGTCAACCAGTTTTAATGGATAGATTAATATGTGGAGACGTTGGATTTGGTAAAACTGAAATAGCAATACGTGCCACTTTCTTAGCTATAGACAATAAAAGACAAGTAGCAATCTTAGTACCTACTACATTATTAGCTCATCAACATTTTGATGAGTTCTCTCATCGTTTCGCTAAGTGGAATATAAGAGTAGAAATGCTTTCTAGATTTCGTTCGTTAAAAGAACGAAAAAAAATAATAAAGAAGGTTGCTAATGGCGAAATCGATATTTTGATAGGTACTCACATTATTTTACAAGATATTAAATGGTTTAATCTAGGTTTATTAATTATTGATGAGGAACACCGTTTCGGTGTGAGTCAAAAAGAAAAAATACAATCTCTATATGTTGGAATAGATGTACTTGTATTAACTGCTACACCAATACCCCGTACTTTAAATATGGCAATTTATGGATTAAGAGATTTATCTATTATTGCAACTCCACCTGCACAAAGATTAGCAGTAAAAACAATTATTGAAGAATATAATATTAATACTATAAAAAAAGCAATATTATATGAATTAAAACGAGAAGGTCAAATATATTATGTATGTAATAATGTTAGAAATATAGAAAAAACTAAGATTTTTTTACAAGAATTAATCCCAGGGTTAAGAGTTGCCATTGGTCATGGTCAAATGTGTGAAAAAGATCTAGAAAAAATTATGGTAGATTTTCATCATAAGAAATTTACTGTACTGGTATGTACAACTATTATTGAAACAGGGATTCATATTACTAATGTTAATACCATTATAATTGATAATGCGGATCGGTTTGGTTTAGCACAACTTTATCAATTGCGTGGTAGAGTAGGGCGTTCTAATCGTCAAGGTTATGCTTACTTTCTAAAAACCCCTTCAAAAAAACTTGATAGAGAAGCTAGTGAAAGATTAAAAGCTCTTTCTTCTCTAGAAAAACTTGGATCTGGTTTTACACTCTCTACTTACGATTTAGAAATACGAGGAGCAGGGGATTTTTTAGGAAAAGAACAAAGTGGACAAATCAATACTATTGGTTTATCTTTATATATGGATTTATTAAAAAATGCTATTAATACTTTAGAATCTAGTTCAAATAACCTCTTCAATTTCATGGAGACTATTGACAATACAATAGAATTAAATATTCCATTTCTTATTCCTAATGATTATATTTCCGATGTTAGTATGAGACTTCAAATATATAAAAAAATTTCTAACGCAAATGATATGGAGGAAATTGAAGCAATAAAAAAAGACCTGATTCAACATTTTGGAAAATTACCTGATATAGTTAACGACTTATTTAATATTACCTTAATTAAGAAAAAAGCAAATTCTTTAGGAATCAAACATATTCTTGCTAAAGGTATAGGTAAAAATCAATGGGGAATTATTGAATTTTCTATAAAAAATTATGTTAATTTATCAAATTTAGTACGTTTAATACAAAGTAATCCATCTAAGTATCAATTCAATCCCGTCACACAACAACTCAAATTCTGTTATGATACGGAAGATTCTTCCCATAAAATACACTATATAGAACAATTATTAAGATACCTTGCTTAAAGAAGATAAAAAAAGAAGTATTGCTATTAAAAAATATCCTTTTCTATTTTTTGATTAAGTCAGAAGCAAGATAGGAAGATCGTACAAATGGACCACAAGAAGCATGTGTAAATCCCATTTGCATTGCTTTTAATTTTAAACTATTAAATTCTAATGGACTTACATATCTCTTAACAGGTAAGTGATGAATACTAGGTTGTAAGTATTGACCAATAGTTAACATAGTGACTCCATGTGAACGCAAATCTTGCATTGCTTCAATGATTTCTTCATTTGTTTCACCTAAACCTACCATTAATCCAGATTTAGTAGGTAATCTTGGATTAGATTCTTTAAATAATTTGAGTAATTTTAATGATCGATTGTAATTAGCTCCAGGACGCATTATTTTATAGAGACGAGATACATTTTCTAAGTTATGATTAAATATATTGGGAGGAGCAGAATTAATAATAGATATAGCTTTTTCCATACAACCCCTAAAATCTGGTACTAAAATTTCAATATGAATATTAGGATTTTTTAGACGAATGGTATTAATACATGTCACAAAATGTTGTGCACCACCGTCATGTAAATCATCACGATCGACTGAAGTGATAACCACATAGTGTAAATTCATATCTAGTATAGCTTGTGCTAGTCTTTTAGGTTCCTGTATATCAGGAGCGTTCGGTCTACCATGAGAAACATCGCAAAATGGACAGCGACGCGTACATATATCACCTAAAATCATAAAGGTAGCTGTTCCTCTATGAAAACATTCGGATAAATTTGGACAAGATGCTTCTTCACATACTGAAAACAATTGATTTTTACGTAATATTTTTTTTATTTTTTTTACTTCTTTAGAGTCTGTATTAGATTTCACTTTAATCCAAGCAGGTTTAGGAATTTTTACAATTTTTTTCTTATATAAGGAAACAGATGCTATTTTTTTTTCTGGAATATTCGCTATCATTGTTTTTTTATTTATTATTAGATTCTTCTCTAAGAAGCGATATACAATTAGAAATTAATATAGGTAAGACTTCATCTATACTAATATGCGGAATAAAATGACTCATTTGTGTTACAAACATATTAGTTCCACATGGATTAATATATAGAAATGGTGTTATATCCATACTAATATTTATAGATAATCCATGTAGTGAACAACCATATTTTATACGTAAGCCTATAGAACAAATTTTTTTTTTATTAATATATACTCCAGGTAGACCTGAACATCTATATCCAGGAATACGAAAATGATGTAAAGTATGAATAGCTATTGTTTCTAACAATCTTACTAGTGTAGATAGATTAATTTTTCTGTATCGTAAATCTAACATAAAATATAGAATCTGTTGTCCTGGTCCATGATAAGTAATTTGTCCACCCCTATCAGTTTTTATACAAGGGATTCCGATTATATCAGATGGTATATTTTTTTTACTAGATTTACCTTGAGTAAATACTGGTGGATGTTGAACCAACCAGATTTCATCTTTCATTTTTACATTTTTACGAAAATGAGTAAATTGATGCATCATGGATAAAACTTTTGTATAAGATATTAAGCCAAGTTGACGAATAATAGGATCGTTAAAATTATTCATAGATAGCATCCATCCCATCGTATCTCTCTTTAAATCATAAAATTAATCTAATTAATTTAACCAGTTATATAGAAAGTAGAGTATATAATCTAAAAAACGACTCATAAAACTTCCAAATTTTATTTCATTTAATACTACAAGTGGATACTTTTCTATTACTTCTTCATTTAAACAAAGAGATATGATACCTACTTTTTGATATTTTTTTAAGGGAGCACATAATTTTTTTTCTTCTAAAGAATATTGGATATTAAAATCTTTTATGCGATAATGTGGTATTGTAAAATGAATATTTTTATCCGAACCTAATTTTACTTTTTTTACATCACCAAACCATACTGGTTGAGAAGTGATTTCTTTATCAGATTCTATTGGCATTAATGTTTTAAATGAACGAAATCCCCATTTTAATAAATTTTTAGTATCATTTTCACATTCTTTTAATGAGGAGCTACCTAATATAACAGAAATTAAGCGCATTTCTTCTTTAGTAGCAGAAGCTACAAGATTATAACCCGATAAATTTGTATGACCTGTTTTAATTCCATCAACATTTATATTATTATCCCATAATAATCTATTACGATTAATCTGTCGTATACGATTATACGTAAATTCTTTTTCTTTATATATTGCATATTGATTAGGTAAATCTTTAATTAGTGCTCTTCCAAGTAAGGCCATATCACGAGCAGAACTAAATTGACCTGGAGAATCAAGACCATGTACATTTTTAAAAAATGTATTTTTTAAATTTAAAACTTTAGCATATTCATTCATCATATTAACAAATATATTTTGATTTCCAGCAATATAATTAGCTATTGCTATACAAGCATCATTACCTGATTGTAAAATAATACCTTTATTCAATTGATCTACAGATACTAAATCTCCATGTTTTAAAAACATGAGAGAAGATCCTTTTAGTATTGGATTATGAATTGCCCAAGCCTCTTCTTCTATTAAAACTATATCTTCAGTACTAATTCTTCCAGATTCTATAGCTTGACCAATAATATAACTTGTCATTATCTTCACTAAGCTAGCTGGATAATGTTGAACATCGGCATTCATTTCTGCAAGTACTTTATTAGAATGAAAATCTATCAAAATATAAGTATTTGCATGTATTTTAGGTACAGTAGGATTACTAATATTATTTAAATCAAAAGCATTACAATAATTAATATAAAATAGAATAAAAATTATATAAAATATTAATTTTTTTATTTGTAATAAATATATGATCATATTAAAATATGAAATTTGTAGTAAATACTTTATAGGATATGACTATAAATTTCATTTGCAGTAAAAAAATAAGCAATTTCACGATTAGCTTCTTCTTTTGAAACCGAACTATGTATTGTATTTTCGGTTAAATTATCACCATAATCTGAACGAATAGTCCCAATTTTAGCATGCCTTGGATCAGTTGTACCTATGAGACTTCGAGTGTTCTCAATAGCATCCTTACCCTCTAAAATGAAGACTAAAATTGGACCAGAAATCATAAAATCAATTAACATATTAAAAAATGATTTATTTTTATGTTCAAAATAAAAACCTACTGCTTGTTCTCTATATAATTTTAACATTTTCATACTAATAATACTAAGATTAGCTAATTCAAAACGATTTATAATCTTCCCAAGAATGTTTTTTTTTATAGCATTAGGTTTTATTATACAAAGAGTATGTTCTATCATTTATTAATTACCTATTCTATTATTTTCAATTTTATTTTCTAAAATACCGAAGGCCGGATTCGAACCGGCATGTTAAAAACGGTTAATTTTGAGTTAACTGCGTCTACCTATTTCGCCACTTCGGTATATAATAAATAAATAATAATAATATTTCGTTGATATAATATTTAAATTATTGTATCATATTTTTAAAAATTTTATTTATTTTTTTAATATAAATTTATTATAATATAAAAAGTAAATATGGCGTGTTGGCAGAATGGTAATGCTACGGATTGCAAATCCGTCTATCTCGGTTCAATTCCGAGACACGCCTGATTTTGCCCGGGTGGTGGAATTGGTAGACACAAGGGACTTAAAATCCCTGGGCCTTAGGCTGTGCGAGTTCAAATCTCGCCCCGGGTATTTTTTTATTTTAAATTAATCCAACTTTTAAATTATTAGCAATATAAATTATTTTACCATCACAAAATACTTCTCCATCTGCAGTACCTATAATAAATTTGCGACTTATTATACGACGACAATGAATAAAATAAGTAATTTTTTTAGAATTAGGTAAAACTTGTCCAATAAATTTTACTTCTCCAACACCAAGTGCTCTCCCTTTTCCTTTTTCTCCAATCCATCCTAAGTAAAATCCAACTAATTGCCACATAGCATCTAAACCTAAACAACCTGGCATGACTGGATCATCAATAAAATGACAATGAAAAAACCACATATCTGGTTTAATATCGAGCTCTGCTTCTATAAATCCTTGATTATAATTTCCTCCTTGTTCCGTCATTCTGACTACTCTATCCATCATTAACATATTAGGAGCAGGTAGTTGAGGTCCTCCCTTTCCAAATAATTCTCCTCGACTAGATAAAAGTAAATCTTCTTTAGAATATAAGTAATTTTTATTCATTATATTATTAACCAAAATTAAAACAATCTACTATATACTAATCTTTTTAATATACGGTAGTACCAAGATATATTTTTACGTTTATAGTCAATTTCCCAAATTCTTTGACGTATATAAGTAAGAAGATTAGGTAATTCTTTATGAAAAAAAGGTATTTTAAAAACAATTTCTAATGCTTCATATACAGTATTAACTGACCAAATAGAAAATTTTTTGTTTTTAATGGCTTGAATAACGGCCTCTTTTAAACATAAATGTCGTATATTAGCATTTGGAATAATTACTCCTTGATTTTTAGTGAGTCCTCTAGCTTGACATAAGAAAAAAAATCCCTCTATTTTTTCATTTATAGATCCAATAGGTTGTACATTTCCAAATTGATCAATAGAACCAGTAATAGCAATTTGTTGATCTATGGGTTGATTTGCAATAGCACTAATTAGTACTAATAATTCTGCTAAAGAAGCACTATCTCCGTCTATTTCATTATAAGATTGCTCAAAAACAATTGATGCTGAAAAAGGAAATTGATCTTCAAACTGTAATATATGCATTAAAAATGCTTTTATAATTAAAATACCTTTTGTATGAATATTTCCACCTAATTCTGACTTACGTTCTATATCATGAATATTACCTTCTCCTGAAGAATATACTACACAACTAATACGAAAAGGTTCACATAATAATAATGGATGACTAGAATAATTTATAATTGATAAAGCATTAACTTGACCAATTTTTTTTCCTTGTGTTTCTATAATTTTTTGTCCGTTTATAATCTCTTTTTGTATTTGTTGATTAAGATAATTTTCTCTCCATGTTTTATTTTGATTACTTTTAAAAAAAGAATAAGCGGTTATTTTTTCGTTATTAAGATATAGAGAAGCTTCTTTCATACAACATCCTAACCATTTAGGACAAAGAGGTAGCTGAAATTTATCTCCACTATATCTTACTGCTTGTCGTATTAATTCAGGCCAAGCTTGATGATGAATATCTGGTAAATTCGTATAAACTTTTATAAAATTTACCCAATTACACCATTTTAACATTTCTTTAGTATTATTAATGGTAATTTCTGATTCAAATTCTCCATATTTTGATAGTTTCATAATATCAGGATCTATATCATTAAGAATAGAAATGTTTTCATGATTTCCAATAATAATTAATTGAACATCTAAAGGGATAGAGGAAATAAAAATGGATAAAGAAGATTTTATATCTTGAGATAACCATTCAAAACGTTCTTGTTTGATTATTTGTTTTAATCGATTCCATAAATTCAATTGTTTAATTAATGTACGGGCACCTAATATTAATAAACCGCCATTAGCGAGATGAATTAGTCCAGGTTTAATATCTATTAATTTCGATTTTTTATCTAAAATTCCAAATAATTGTTCATATTCTACCCAATCTTGCCAAACACAAGGTGTTTTTATTAAAGAATTTTTATATTCTAAAATATTATTTTCTAAACTCTCTTTAACAGGAGTAAATAAATTGGGATTAATTTTTTTAAGAACATTAAAAATATATTCAAAATATTCTTCATATTCCTGTGCTAATATTAACATAAATCTTGAAGATTTACATCGATAGAAAGAATTTAATGCATTAACTAATCGAGGTTGAATTGAAGTAAAAGAACAACAATTTGTTGATAATAGATGGGTTTTCTCAAATATTTTTGAGAATTTATTTAATTTTGGGATTAAATCTTGCCAATCTAATTTTTTGTTTTTCAATAAAATCTATTAATTCAATAAGTCGAAAAAATATTATTTTTAAATTTGAATAAAACAATATATTCTCAAAGAATATTATTTATATTCAAAGTGATCTGTTTCTAGTTATTCTTTATTTTTTTATTAAAAATTTATTTTATCAATTAATGAATAGTGTAGCAATAAAAAGTTTAAATACTTTTAGAATGAATGTATTTGCAAAACGTATTGTAGTAGCATTAACTGAAGAAGATTTATTAAAAGCTTGGAGACAAGCAACAATACTGGATAATCAACCTATTTTAATTCTTGGAGGTGGAAGTAATGTTCTATTTTTAGAAAATTATATGGGTACTATATTACTTAATCGTATACGAGGGATTACAATTAAAGAAAGTAAAGATGCATGGTATTTATATATTCATTCTGGTGAAATATGGAATAGATTAGTTAATTTTAGTATTAATCAAAATATGCCAGGTTTAGAAAATTTAGCATTTATACCAGGATATGTTGGTACTGCTCCTATACAAAATATAGGAGCATATGGTGTTGAATTTTGTCAATTTTGTGAATATGTGGATATATTACAATTAGATAATGGTAAAAAGTATAGATTAAATAAATTCGAATGTTGTTTTGATTATAGAGAGAGTATTTTTAAACATTCTTATCGTAATAATTATGCAATTATAGCCGTAAATCTTCGAATTGATAAAATATGGAAGCCTATTATACATTACAATGGATTAACACATTTTAATGTAAATCGTGTAACACCTCGTCAAATATTAAATAGAATCTTTCTATTACGTAAAAGAAAAATACCTAATCCTTTATTCCAAGGAAATGCTGGTAGTTTTTTTAAAAATCCTATAGTAGATGCTAAAACTGCTAAGATATTAAAAAATAAATATAAAAATATTCCTATTTTTTCAGTAAAAAATAATCAATTTCGTTTATCAGCTGGATGGTTGATAGAAAAGTGTCAATTAAAAGGATATAAAATGGGAAATGCAGAAGTGTATAACAAACAAGCATTAATATTAGTTAATAATGGAAAAGCTACTGGAACAGAGCTAATTTTATTAGCTAAATATATACGTGATAAAGTGTCTGAAAAATTTTCTATTTGGTTAGAACCTGAAGTACGTTTTATTGCGTCTCAAGGTGAAATTGATCCATATAAAATTTTATAGATTAATATTTTGATGAAAATTGCCCAATATTTAAAAAAAGAAAAAATCAGATATTTTTTATCTAATGATAGAGTATTAATTTTATCAACCATTGATTCAACTAATCAATATCTTCTTGAAAATCTATCTGATTTACAAATAGGTGATGTCTGTCTTGCAGAACATCAAACAAATGGAAGAGGTAGACAAGGAAATCAGTGGATCTCTCCTTTTGGAAAAAATATTTATTTCTCATTATATTGGTCTTTAAATAAAAAAAATGTTACATCAACAGGTTTAAGTATAATGGTAAGTATTATAGTAGTAGAGGTACTCCAACATTTTGGTGTCAGAGGAGTCAAGATAAAATGGCCTAATGATTTATATTTAAATAATCGGAAGTTAGCAGGGATATTAATAGAAAAAATCACTCGACCAGGAAATAATAATATACATATTATAATTGGTATCGGTATTAATATGATGATGAATTCTATAGAAGGAAAAATGATCAATCAAAAATGGATTGCTTTACAAGATATAGGAATTTTTATTGATAGAACTCTTCTAGTAATAAAATTAATATCAACTTTGCGACAAGCACTAAAAAGATTTGAATCAGATGGATTTTATCCCTTCTTTTCTTTATGGAAAAATTTAGATAATTTTTATTATCAAATAATTAAAATTATCGATAGTAAACAAACAATTACAGGAATTAATTGTGGTATTAATAATCAAGGTGCATTATTACTCAATATAAATGGTAAAATATATTCTTATTGGGGAGAGAAAACATCAATACGTATTCTGTAATTTCTTAATAAGAAAGGTTCCCATATTTGAGTATATCAATTCTAACTAACATACATGTTATATGTATGCTATAATTTATTATAAAAATAAATTCTCATTTAATAAATAATTTTTAAATATGTACATAACATAGATAGAGTTCTATTTATGTCAAGAGAATTAAAAATAGGAGTAACAATGTTCGATTATAATAAAAATAATATTATTCCTCATATGAACTTAATCCCTATGGTCATAGAACGTACTTCACATGGAGAACGTTCTTACGATATTTATTCAAGATTATTAAAAGAACGTATTATATTTATAACTGGACCAATTGAAGATCATATGGCAAATTTAGTTGTTGCTCAAATGTTATTTTTAGAATCAGAAGATCCTAAAGAAGATATTCATTTATATATTAATTCTCCAGGAGGAATTATTACTGCAGGAATGTCAATATACGATACAATGCAATTTATTAAATCATCTATAAATACATATTGTTTAGGACAATCCGCTTCAATGAGTGCATTACTTTTATCGGCTGGAACTATAGGAAAACGTTTTTGTTTACCAAACTCACGTATAATGATTCACCAACCATTAGGTGGATTCCATGGACAAGCAACCGATATTGAAATTCATGCTAAAGAAATACTGAAAACTAAAAATAGAATGAATACATTACTTGCAAAACATACGAATCAACCGATGGAAATCATAGAAAGAGATGTGGAACGTGATTGTTTTCTTTCTCCTATGGAAGCAATTAATTACGGTTTAATCGATGCTATTTTAACTCAACGTCTTTGATGCTATCCTATATATCAATCCATATTTTATTCCTTCCTATCTATTTGATCGTTTTTATGACTAGAAGAAGAGGTTCTATTCATGACTGATATAAATGACGATACTTTAAAAAATTTATTATATTGTTCTTTTTGTACGAAGAATTCGAATCAAGTTCAAAAATTAATCGCTGGTCCATCGGTATATATTTGTGATGAATGTATTAATTTATGTAATAATGTTCTTCAAAAAGAAATGGAAAAAAAATTAGAAGTAACATCCTTATATAAAAAAGATTCATTACCAACTCCATGCGAAATTCGATGTTATTTAGATAAATACGTTATTGGTCAAGAACAAGCTAAAAAAGTATTATCAGTAGCTGTATATAATCATTATAAACGATTAAAATATTCTCATAATAACGAAATTAAAATAGAAAAGAGTAACGTATTACTTATTGGTTCTACTGGAAGTGGTAAAACGTTATTAGCAGAAACTTTAGCAAATTTTTTAAATATCCCTTTTGTTATAACGGATGCCACAACTTTAACAGAAGCAGGTTATGTTGGTGAAGATGTAGAAAATATCATTCAAAGATTACTTCAAAAATGTAAATTTGATACAACAAAAGCAGAAAAAGGGATTATTTATATTGATGAAATTGATAAAATTTCTCGTAAATCAGAAAATCCATCTCTTACAAGAGATGTATCTGGAGAAGGAGTACAACAATCTTTATTAAAAATTATAGAAGGTACTATTGCATCTATACCTCCCAAAGGAGGGAGAAAACATCCTCAACAAGAATGTATAGATGTAGATACATCTAAAATATTATTTATTTGTGGTGGAGCATTTTCTGGTTTAGAAAAAATTATTAGTCAACGTCTTATATCTCATCATGGTATGGGATTTAATGCTATTATTCAGGAAAATACTCAAAAAAATTTTAAAAATGAGCATTTATTTTCAAAAGTAATACCTGAAGATTTGATAAAATTTGGATTTATTCCAGAATTTATTGGTCGTTTACCTGTAGTAATTCATCTAGATGATTTAAATGAAGAAGCACTTATTAAAGTTCTGTGCGAACCTAAAAACGCGCTTATTAAACAATATCAAGTTCTCTTTAATTTAGAAGGAATTCAGCTAGAATTCTGTCAGAATGCACTTAATGCTATAGCAAAAATAGCTATGACACGTAAAATTGGTGCAAGAGGATTACGTTCTATTATGGAGGAAATTTTACTAGAAATGATGTATGAATTACCTTCTCATGAATCAAATATAGAAAAAATTATAATAGATGAAACAGTCATTACGAAAAGATCGAAACCTTTACTTATTTATAAAAATAAATAAATATTAGGATAATATTTTATATAAAAAATTGAATAAGAATATGATATTATTGAATATTAAATAAATGTTAGTCTAAGTAAAGTAATTTTATCTACAGATAAAAAGAGAGCAAATTATGGATACTGATCGTTCGGAATGTGTGGGAATCCCTGTTTTACCATTACGTGATGTGGTGGTGTATCCACATATGGTCATTCCACTTTTTGTTGGTAGAGAAAAATCTATTCGATGTCTTGAAGCAGCTATGGAGAGTAATAAAAAGATTATGTTAGTAGCTCAGAAGGATGCCTCTACTGATGAACCTGATGTGACCGATCTTTTTTCAGTAGGTACTATATCCTCTATACTTCAGATGTTAAAATTACCAGATGGAACTGTGAAAGTATTGGTAGAAGGTATAGCTCGAGCACGTATAATTACCTTATCTGATAATGGCGACCATTTTACGGCCGAAGCAGATTATTTTAACACAATTAAATTGGATAATAAAGAACAAAAAGTACTGATACGTACGGCTATTGATCAATTTGAAAATTATATTAAACTTAATAAAAAAATTTCACCAGAAGTATTAACCTCCTTAAATAATATTAATGATGCTGCTCGTTTAGCCGATACTATTGCGGCTCATATGCCTTTAAAATTAAGTGATAAACAATCAGTGCTAGAAATGGATAATATTAATGAACGTCTAGAATATTTAATGGCAATGATGGAATCAGAAATTGACTTACTACAATTGGAAAAACGTATTCGTAATCGTGTAAAAAAACAAATGGAGAAAAGTCAGAGAGAATATTATTTAAATGAACAAATTAAAGCTATTCAGAAAGAATTAGGAGAAATAGAAAATACACCAGATGAAAATGAAATTCTAAGAAAAAAGATAAAAGAATTAAAAATGCCTCAAGAAGCTAAAGAGAAAACTGAAGCAGAATTAAATAAATTAAAAATGATGTCACCTATCTCTGCAGAAGCAACGGTGGTAAGAAGTTATATTGAATGGATGCTTTTAGTCCCTTGGCATGCACGTAGTAAAATAAAAAAAGATTTATTTAAAGCTCAAAATATTTTAGATAAAGATCATTATGGTCTACAAAAAGTAAAAGAACGTATTTTAGAATATTTAGCAGTTCAAAGTAGGAATAATAAAATTAGAGGACCGATATTGTGTTTGGTAGGACCTCCTGGTGTTGGAAAAACCTCTTTAGGACAATCTATTGCTAGAGCAACGGGGAGACCCTATATACGTATGGCTTTAGGAGGAATGCGTGATGAAGCAGAAATAAGAGGGCATCGTCGTACTTATATTGGTTCTATGCCTGGAAAATTAATACAAAAAATATCTAAAACAGGAGTAAAAAATCCACTTTTTCTACTTGATGAAATTGATAAAATGTCTTCAGATATGAGAGGTGATCCAGCATCTGCACTTTTAGAGGTATTAGATCCAGAACAAAATGTTGCATTTAATGATCATTATTTAGAAGTAGATTATGATTTATCTGATGTAATGTTTGTTGCTACATCAAATTCTATGAATATTCCTGCTCCTCTACTTGATCGTATGGAAGTCATTCGATTATCTGGATATACTGAAGATGAAAAATTAAATATTGCACGTAGACATTTATTAGCTAAACAGCTTGAACGTAATGCAATAAAAAAAGGAGAAATAATCATAGAAGATAGTTCATTATTAGATATTATTCGTTATTATACTCGTGAACCAGGAGTAAGAGGTTTAGAAAGAGAAATTTCTAAACTTTGTAGAAAAGCTGTTAAAACTTTATTAATGGACAAAAGTATTAAGCATATAATGATTAATTCTGATAATTTAAAAGATTTTCTAGGTGTTCGACGATTCGATTTTGGAAGAAAAAACATCGAAAATCGTATTGGACAAGTGACAGGTCTTGCTTGGACTGAAGTTGGTGGTGATCTTTTAACTATTGAAACTGCGTGTGTTCCAGGAAAAGGAAAACTTACATATACAGGTTCATTAGGTGAAGTAATGCAAGAGTCAATTCAAGCCGCCTTGACTGTAATGCGAGCTAGAGCTGAAAAATTAGGTATCAATCCAGATTTTTATGAAAAACGTGATATTCATGTACATGTTCCAGAGGGTGCTACACCTAAAGATGGTCCTAGTGCTGGGATTGCAATGTGTACTGCTTTAGTATCTTGTTTAACTGGTAATCCAGTGAAATCAGATGTTGCTATGACTGGTGAAATTACTTTATGTGGACAAGTATTACCTATCGGAGGATTAAAAGAAAAATTACTAGCTGCTCATCGTGGAGGAGTAAAAAAAGTATTAATACCGTATGATAATAAAAGAGATTTAGAAGATATGCCAGATATTGTAATTAATGAACTTGAAATTCATCCAATTCAACGTATAGATGAAGTATTAATATTAGCATTACAAAATTCACCTTTTGATAAATTACAGGAAAAAACAGTATCGAAAATATAAATAGATTAGTATTCTCTTCTATTATATTAGACTTTATAATGTTCTATTATTTATAGATACTTAAATAATTTATTATTTTATAAAGCAATACTATTAAAATAGGTGAAAATATTATATATTAAATAAAAAAATAGATTGTTTTTGCTAAGATATTCGGAAATGTATATTTCCTACTAATCCATAAAATAAATTATAATCATTACGATATAGCTTCATATTATTAATATTCACGATCTTTTATAATAAAGGAGATTGATATTGTATGAAACTAATAAATTTCGATCTGGAATTAAGATAATATATCATGGTGAACCTTGTGTTATTTTAACTTCTGAATTTATTAAACCAGGTAAAGGTCAAGCTTTTAATAGAGTTCGTTTAAGAAAATTAATTTCTGGTGGAGTATTTGAAAAAAATTTTAAATCGGGTGAATATGTAGTTATAGCTGATGTAGTAGAGATAAAATTATCTTATTTATATACCGATGGTAACTTATGGTATTTTATTAATAATGAAAACTTTGAACAAGTATCGGTTACTAAAAGTGTAGTAGGGGATCATGTAAGATGGCTTGTACCTCAAAATTCATATATATTAACTTTTTGGAATGGGAACCCTATTGTATTAAATGTTCCAAATTTTGTTAATTTAAAAGTAGTCGAAACGGAACCGGGTTTAAAAGGAGATACAGTTAATACTGGTAATAAATTAGCTTGTTTATCTACTGGCGCACGTATTAAAGTACCTTTATTTATTAATATAGGGAATATAGTAAGAGTAGACACACGTTCTGGTGAATATATCTCGAGATACAAAGAGAGTGAAATGGAAAAAAAGCCGGTATAGCTTAGTTGGTAGAGCAACTGATTTGTAATCAGTAGGTCGAAGGTTCAAATCCTTCTACCGGCATACTACCGACATATGATGTACATTAATAACACAAAACCACGATTAAAGCGGACATCGTATAGGGGTATTACCTCAGCCTTCCAAGCTGATGAGGTGGGTTCGATTCCCATTGTCCGCTCCATATTAATTAAATATGCTATATTTATTGTATATCGCTGATATAGCTCAGTTGGTAGAGCACACCCTTGGTAAGGGTGAGGTCGACAGTTCAAATCTGTCTATCAGCACCATCCTTATACTACTTTTCTGAAAGTTAAAATGATTGATTGTATTTATTTTTATTAAAAATTTTCTTTTTGACATAGGCTAAATCGTATTACTATGATTTATAATGAATGTTATTAACTTATGAATGAAATAAATCTTTTAAATATATATGAAATTACATATAGACATACAAAAAAGTAAACTTTTATCAGAAAAAGTAAAATGGGTATTGATTTTTTTCTTATTAATGATGATATTAATGAATCATTATTATTTTTTTCCTCATTATAGTTATTCCATTAGAATGTTAATGGATTGTATATTTATTTGTATAATTGGTATAATTTTTATTACTACTCAACAGGGAAAGATGATAAGGCTATTTTTTCGTGAAGCACGCATTGAAGCACGTAAAGTAGTTTGGCCAACTTATCAAGAAACATTCTATACTACTCTGATTGTTAGCATAGTAACTATTATAATGTCTATTATTATATGGATATTAGACAGTATTTTAGTAAAAATAATATCATTCGTCACAAGACTAAGGATGTTTTGATATGATGACCGAATGTCCTAACAAACGTTGGTATGTCGTTCAAACTTTTTCTGGATTTGAAGGACGTGTTGCACAATCTCTCCGTGAACATATAAAACTTCATAATATGGAAGTTTTTTTTGGGGAAGTTCTGGTACCAACCGAAGAAGTCGTAGAAATTAGATATGGACAACGTAGAAAAAGTGAAAGGAAATTCTTTCCAGGTTACATTTTAGTACAAATGATTATGAATGAAACTAGTTGGCACTTAGTAAGAAGCGTCCCCCGTCTAATGGGATTTGTGGGTGGTAGCTCAGATCATCCGACCCCTATTAGTGAGAAGGAAATTGATATTATTATTAAAAGATTGCAACATATTGGTGATAAACCTCGTCCCAAAACATTATTCGAACCCGGAGAATTAGTTCGAGTTAAAGAGGGTCCATTTTCTGATTTTAATGGGATGGTAGAAGAAGTAGATTATGAAAAAAGTCGTTTAAAAGTATCAGTTTCTATTTTTGGACGTTCTACTCCTGTAGAATTAGACTTTAGTCAAGTTGAAAAAAGCTAATTTAAATAAATAATACATAATATATATTTACTCTAATTTTAAAAGATAGATAAACATGGCAAAAAAAATTCAATCTTATATTAAACTTCAAATTCAAGCCGGAATGGCAAATCCAAGTCCACCTATTGGACCAGCATTAGGTCAAAAAGGTGTGAATATTATGGAATTTTGTAAACAATTTAATAATAAAACCATAAATTTTGAGAAAGGAATACCTATACCTGTAGTCATTACCGTTTATTCTGATCGATCTTTTACCTTCATTCTTAAGACACCTCCAGCGTCTATACTTTTAAAGAAATTCGCAAATATTCAGTCAGGTTCTCGTAATCCTGGTAAAGAAAAGATTGGGAAAGTAACAACAAAACAAATTTATGATATTGCTCAAATGAAATCACCTGATTTAACTGGTAAAAATTTACAATCTATGGCACGATCCATTATAGGAACTGCTCATTCTATAGGATTATTAGTAGAGGATATCGATGGTTAAAATTACGAAAAGAATGCGAAAATTGAGAGAACAAATAAATATTCATAAAGAATATGATATTATTGAAGCATTAAAAATTTTAAAAGAATTAGCTCTGTCCACTTTTATTGAAAGTGTTGATATTGCTATTCAATTGGGAATTGATACTCGTAAAGCTAATCAAAATATTCGTGGTTCAGTTATATTACCCCATGGTATAGGTCGAAAGATCAAAGTAGCTGTTTTTTCTGAAGGTGAGAATAGTCGAATCGCTAAAAATGCGGGAGCAGATGTAGTTGGAATGGAGGATTTGGCTCAAATAATAAAAAAAGATGATTATGATTTTGATGTAATTATTGCTTCTCCTGATGCTATGCCTTTAGTTAGTCAATTAGGTCATATTCTGGGTCCTAAAGGATTAATGCCCAATCCTAAAATAGGGACGGTCACATCCGATATAGGAAAAGCAGTCACCAATGCGAAATTAGGTCAAATAAATTATCGTAATGATAAAAATGGTATTATTCATACTATCGTTGGAAAAGTAGATTTTGATGAATGGATGTTAAAAGAAAATATAGAAACTTTACTAATTTCAATAAAAAAAAATCAACCTGCTAAAAGTAGTGGAAATTTTTTAAAACAAATTCATATCTCTACAACGATGGGTATAGGAATAAAAATTCATCATAATAGTCTATCTTTAATAAATTAAAGCTTTACGCGTATCTAGTATTTAGTTATAGTTTTTTCTATTTTTCTTTAAAAAGTATAAAATTTTTTCTCTTATAGAAAGGAGGAATATAGTGTGTCATTAAATATTGATCAAAAAAAAGCAATTGTTACTGAAATGCGTACTCTTATTATCAATGCATTATCTATTATAGTAGCAGATTATCGTGGAATAACAGTAAATGAAATGACCGCGCTCAGAAAAATGTGTAGAGAAAAAGGAGTATATATAAGAGTTATTCCAAATTCATTAATGTTACGTATCGTAACTGGGACAAATTTTGAATCTATCAAACATATTTTGGTTGGTCAGATTCTCATTGCATTTTCTACGGAACATCCTGGTACTCCCGCTCGTATACTCCGATCTTTTTATAAAGAAAAATCAAAGCTTGATATTAAAGCTGCGAATTTTCAAGGAAAGTTACTCATTGAAAAAGAGCAAATAGATTTATTAGCCAATTTACCAACTTATAACGAAGCAATAGAAAGATTAATCTGGCTTATAAAAGAAGCCTCTATTATAAAATTGATTAGGGTAATGAAAATTCTATCATCCCCAAAATAACACTCATTCATCTTAATTTTTATTGAATTTCAGGAATTATTTCTATGTCTATTATTACTAAAGAACAAATCCTAGATACTATATCTAAAATGTCTGTTTCCGATGTAGTTGAATTAATATCTATGATGGAAGAAAAGTTCGGTGTTTCTGTTTCGGATATTTATAAAAATACAGCCACTTCAATCCCATCCGAATCTATTATAGAAGAAAAAACAGAATTTAACGTATTTCTAAAAGCAGTAGGATCGAACAAAGTGTCGGTTATTAAATCTGTACGTAGTGCTACTGGACTTGGTTTAAAAGAAGCAAAAGATTTAGTGGAGTCTGCACCTACGATATTAAAAGAAGGACTGAAAAAAGAAGAAGCAGAATCTTTGAAAAAAACTTTAGAAGAAATAGGTGCTTCTGTTGAGATTCAATAAAATAATTAAATCGTCTATCTATTTATAAAGAGATTTATTCTGAACATGATCGATATCCAAATAAATAAATAATATCGATATATCCTCCTGTTTATTAGACACTACTAAGTAGATAATAAAATATCAATGAATATCACTCATTTTTTTATTATCAATATATATTTCTTCGATATGATTAGTAGAATTAAAAAATTTATTAGCTATTGAGGAACCTATGGTTGACTCCTATACTGAAAAAAAACGTATTCGTAAAGATTTCGGAAAAAGACCCCAAGTTTTAAAGGTGCCATATCTTCTATCTATTCAAATTGATTCATTTAAACAATTTATAAAATGTGATCCAGAAGGACAATATGGTCTGGAATCTGCTTTTAGATCTGTTTTTCCTATAAAAAGTTATAACGGTCATGCGGAGTTACAGTATGTAAGTTATCGTTTAAGTGAACCTGTTTTTGATGTAAAAGAATGTCAAATACGTGGAGCCACATTTTCTGCATCATTGCGTACCAAACTACGTTTAGTGATTTATGAAAAGGAAGACTTAGAAGGAAAGGTAAAGGATATTAAAGAACAAGAAGTGTATATGGGCGAAATTCCTCTTATGACTGATAATGGGACATTTATTATAAATGGAACGGAACGTGTTGTAGTCTCTCAGTTACATCGTAGTCCAGGAGTATTCTTTGATAGTGATAGAGGTAAAACCCATTCATCCGGTAAGATATTATACAATGCACGTATTATTCCTTATCGGGGTTCTTGGATAGATTTTGAATTTGATCCCAAAGATCATTTATTTGCTCGTATTGATCGACGTCGTAAATTTCCCGTTACTATTCTATTACGTGCACTTGATTTTAGTCCGAATCAAATTTTAAATATGTTTTTTGAAACGGTAACGTATGAAATACAACAAGATAATACGCTATATATGGAGTTATTTCCTGAACGTCTTCGTGGAGAAACAGCCTCTTTTAACATTGAATATAATGGTGTTACTTATGTTGAAATAGGTCGTCGTATTACGGCACGTCATATTAGACAATTAGAAAAAGATAACGTTTTTAAAATAAAAGTTCCAATCACTCATATTATTGGTAAAATCGTTATAAAAGATTATATCGATAAAAATACTGGTGAAGTTCTTCTTCCTGCTAATTCAGAATTATCATTAGAGTTACTTGATAAATTAATTCAATGTGGCTTCAATCGGATTGAAACAATATTTACAAATGATTTAGATCATGGTTCTTATATCTCAGATACATTACGTATTGATCCAACATTCGATAAATTTAGTGCCTTAGTCGAAATTTATCATATTATACGTCCAGGCGAACCTCCCACTCGTGAAGCAGCAGAAAATTTATTCCTAAATTTATTTTTTTCAGAAGAAAGATATGATTTATCCTCTGTAGGTAGAATGAAATTTAATCGATCATTAAAACGTCAGCAAATTGAAGGTTCTAGTATTTTAAGTAAAGAAGATATTATTGAGGTTATAAAAAAACTTATTGATATTCGTAATGGAAAAGGTGAAATAGATGATATAGATCATCTAGGAAATAGACGTATTCGTTCTGTAGGAGAGATGGCGGAAAATCAATTTAGAATCGGTCTTGTACGCATAGAACGTGCAGTAAAAGAACGTCTTTCATTAGGTGATCTAGATGCCTTACTTCCTCAGGATATGATTAATGCTAAATTAATTTCTGCCGTATTAAAAGAATTTTTCGGTTCTAGTCAATTATCTCAATTTATGGATCAAAATAATCCATTATCAGAAATTACTCATAAGCGTCGTATTTCTGCTTTAGGTCCTGGTGGTTTAACTCGTGAACGTGCTGGATTTGAAGTTCGTGATGTGCACCCAACGCATTATGGTCGTGTTTGTCCAATTGAAACTCCAGAAGGTCCTAATATTGGTTTAATCAATTCTTTAGCAGTATATGCTAGAACAAATAAATATGGGTTCTTAGAAACCCCGTATCGATGTGTAAAAGATGGATCAGTAACCGATGACATTCACTATCTATCCGCTATTGAAGAAGGAAATTTTGTTATTGCACAAGCTAATACGAATTTAAATATGCAAGGTCAATTTTTGGATGATTTTATTACTTGTAGATATAAAGGGGAATCCGGTTTATTTAATCGTGATCAGGTTAATTATATGGATGTATCCACTCAACAAATAGTATCAGTAGGAGCATCATTAATTCCATTTTTGGAACATGATGATGCCAATCGTGCTTTAATGGGAGCGAATATGCAGCGTCAAGCGGTTCCTACTTTACGTACTGAAAAACCGCTTGTAGGAACAGGGATGGAAAGAGCAGTAGCTATAGATTCTGGAGTAACTGTCATTGCTAAAAGAAGTGGAACCATTCAATATGTAGATGCATCTCGTATAGTAGTCAATGTGGTTTCATCTGAAATCCTTCCAGGAGAAGCAGGTATTGATATTTATAATTTAAAAAAATATGTACGTTCTAATCAGAATACTTGTATTAATCAAACTCTTTGTGTTTCATTAGGCGAAACTATTAAACGTGGAGATGTTTTAGCTGATGGTCCTGCAACGGACCTTGGAGAACTTGCGTTAGGTAAAAATATGCGTATAGCATTTATGCCTTGGAATGGATATAACTTTGAAGATTCAATGTTAATATCCGAACGTGTAGTACAGAAAGACTGTTTTACAACTATTCATATACAAGAACTCTCTTGTATATCTCGTGATACTAAGTTAGGTCCTGAAGAAATTACTGCGGATATTCCCAGTGTTGGTGAATCTGCATTATCTAAGTTGGATGAATCTGGCATTGTATATATAGGTGCTGAAGTTATTGGTGGTGATATTTTAGTAGGAAAAGTGACTCCAAAGGGGGAAACACAGCTGACACCAGAAGAAAAATTATTACGTGCTATATTTGGTGAAAAAGCATCTGATGTTAAGGATTCTTCTTTACGAGTACCTAATGGAGTATCCGGAACAGTTGTTGATATTCAGATTTTTACAAGAGAAGGGGTGAAAAAGGATAAACGTACTTTAGAAATAGAAGAAATACAGATTAAAGAGGCTAAACAAAATATCCATGAAGAATTACAAATGCTTAAGATGAATCTCTTTACTCGAGTACGTGAATTACTTCTCTCTGAGAATGCGGAAATAGGTAATATCCTCGATAAATTACCATATGAAAATTGGTTAGAATTTGATTTAATGGATCCATCAAAGCAATATCAACTTAGAAAATTAGCAGAACAATATAATGAAATTCAAATTAAGTTAGAAAAAAAACTTGAGGATAAAAAAAGAAGAATTACTCAATGTGATGAATTAGCACCAGGTGTATTAAAAATAGTTAAAGTTTACTTAGCAGTCAAACGCCAAATACAACCAGGTGATAAAATGGCAGGAAGACATGGAAATAAAGGGGTAATCTCTAAAATTAATCCAATAGAAGATATGCCTTATGATGAGAAAGGAATACCTATTGATATAGTATTAAATCCACTAGGTGTACCATCTCGTATGAATATAGGTCAAATATTAGAAACACATTTGGGTATGGCTGCAAAAGGAATAGGCGATAAAATCAATATTCTACTACAAAACAATAGAAATATATGTAAAATACGTTCTTTTCTTCAAAAAGCCTATGATTTAGGAAATGAAACTCGTCAAAAAGTGGATCTTAGTACCTTTTCTGATGAAGAAATATTACGTCTTGCAGAAAACTTAAAACATGGGATGCCAATTGCGACTCCTGTATTTGATGGAGCAACAGAAAAAGAAATTAAGGAATTATTACAATTAGGAGATATTCCTCCTTCTGGTCAAATTACTTTATTTGATGGTAGAACTGGAGAAAAATTTGAAAGAAAGGTGACAGTAGGGTATATGTACGTCTTAAAATTGAATCATCTCGTAGATGATAAAATGCATGCTCGTTCTACTGGTTCGTATAGTTTAGTTACTCAGCAACCTTTAGGTGGTAAAGCACAATTTGGTGGACAACGTTTTGGAGAAATGGAAGTATGGGCATTAGAAGCTTATGGAGCGGCATATACTTTACAAGAAATGTTGACGGTAAAGTCAGATGACGTCAATGGTAGAACCAAAATGTATAAAAATATCGTGGATGGGAATCATACGATGGAACCTGCTATTCCAGAATCCTTTAATGTATTATTAAAGGAAATTCGTTCACTTGGAATAAATATTGAGTTAGAAAAATAATGAGTATGTAGTAAATGTTTTTAAAACAATTTTTTTTTGGAAGTATTTCTTTTCTTTCCGATAAGGGAGCCTATTTGTGAAAGATTTATCCCATTTGATCAAAAATTATTCTAAGATTGAAGAATTTGATGCAATTAATATTTCTTTAGCTTCACCGGAGATGATTCGTTCTTGGTCCTTTGGTGAAGTCAAAAAACCGGAAACTATTAATTATCGTACTTTTAAGCCAGAACGTGATGGATTATTTTGTGCGCGTATTTTTGGTCCAGTCAAAGATTATGAATGTTTATGTGGAAAATATAAACGTTTAAAACATCGAGGGGTGGTTTGTGAAAAATGTGGCGTTGAAGTGACTCAAACTAAAGTACGAAGAGAACGAATGGGTCATATAGAGTTGGCTTCTCCAACAGCTCATATTTGGTTTCTTAAATCTCTTCCATCTCGTATTGGTTTACTATTAGATATGCCTTTAAGAGATATAGAACGTATTTTATATTTTGAATCGTATGTTGTCCTTGAATCAGGACTCACAAGTCTTGAAAAATATCAAGTTTTAACGGAAGATCAATATCTTGATGCATTAGAAGAATTTGGGGATGAATTTAATGCAAAAATGGGTGCGGAAGCAATTCAGTCTATTTTAAAAAATATCGATCTCTCTTTAGAATGCGAAAAACTTCGTGAAGAATTCGAGGAGACACATTCTGAAACCAAACGTAGAAAATTAACGAAACGTATTAAATTATTAGAATCGTTTTTACATTCTGAGAATAAGCCTGAATGGATGATTTTAACGGTTCTGCCTGTATTACCTCCTGATTTACGTCCTCTTGTTCCTTTAGATGGAGGTCGATTTGCAACTTCAGATCTTAATGATCTTTATCGTCGTGTGATAAATCGTAATAATAGATTAAAGCGACTTTTAGATTTAGCCGCACCGGATATTATTATCCGTAATGAGAAACGTATGTTACAAGAATCGGTAGATGCATTGCTTGACAATGGTCGTCGTGGACGTGCTATCACTGGGTCGAATAAAAGACCACTAAAATCGCTTGCAGATATGATTAAAGGAAAACAAGGACGTTTTCGTCAAAATTTATTGGGGAAACGTGTAGATTATTCCGGACGATCAGTCATTACCGTTGGTCCGTATTTACGTTTACATCAATGTGGTTTACCTAAAAAGATGGCACTGGAGTTATTTAAACCTTTTCTTTATGGAAAGTTAGAATTACATGGTTTTGCTAATACGATTAAGTCTGCAAAAAAAATGGTGGAAAGAGAAGATCCAGTTGTTTGGGATATTTTAGATGAAGTTATTCGTGAACATCCGGTCATGTTAAATCGTGCTCCCACTTTACATCGTCTTGGTATTCAAGCTTTTGAACCCGTATTAATTGAAGGCAAAGCAATACAATTACATCCATTAGTCTGTGCGGCCTACAATGCCGACTTTGATGGTGATCAGATGGCGGTACATGTTCCATTAACGCTTGAAGCTCAATTAGAAGCTCGTGCTTTAATGATGTCAACGAATAATATTTTGTCACCAGCAAATGGAGAACCCATTATTGTTCCATCACAGGATGTCGTATTAGGTTTATACTATATGACTCGTGATCGTGTTAATGCAAAAGGAGAAGGGATGATCTTAACTGGATCACGAGAATCCGAACGTCTCTATCGATCTGGAATGGCCGATCTTCATGCACGAGTTAAAGTACGGATTACCGAATATAGTAAACAAGAAGATAATAATTATATTGCCAATACTCGTCTTGTCGATACCACTATTGGTCGTGCTATTCTCTGGATGATTGTTCCCAAAGGTTTATCTTTTGATTTAATCAATCAATCTTTAGGTAAGCAAGCTATATCTAATATGTTGAATACGTGTTATCGTTTGCTTGGTTTAAAATCTACGGTAATTTTTGCTGATCAGATTATGTATACGGGGTTCACATATGCGGCACGTTCAGGTTCTTCTGTTGGCATTGATGATATGGTAATTCCATTTAACAAATCTGAAATTATTGTAGAATCATTATCAGAAGTGGCTAATATTCAGGAACAGTTTCAATTAGGTCTAATGACGGATGAAGAGCGATATAATAAAGTTATTGACATATGGGCCAAATCTAGTGAAAGAGTTGCTAAGGCCATGATGGATACCTTATCAACTGAATTAGTATATAATCATGAAGGAATACAAGAACGTCAAGTATCCTTTAATAGTATATTTATGATGGCGGATTCTGGAGCGAGAGGTTCGGCCGCTCAAATTCGTCAATTGGCAGGTATGCGTGGATTAATGGCTAAACCCGATGGTTCTATTATTGAAACACCTATTACAGCTAATTTTCGTGAAGGATTAAATGTACTACAATATTTTATTTCAACGCATGGTGCACGAAAAGGGTTAGCAGATACGGCTCTTAAGACTGCAAATTCCGGCTATTTAACGCGTCGTCTGGTTGATGTTGCACAAGATCTGGTTATAAAGGAAGATGATTGTGGTACCTTCTCTGGGATTATGATGACCCCTGTTGTGGAAGGGGGAGATGTGAAAGAAACCTTACGCGAAAGGGTACTCGGTCGTGTGACGGCCGAAATCGTATATAAACCTCTAAACAAAGATATATTGATAGAACGTAATACATTATTAAATGAGCAGTGGTGCGATTTGTTAGAAGAATACTCCATTGATAGTATTAAGGTACGTTCGGTAGTCACTTGTGATACAAATTTTGGGGTGTGTGCTCATTGCTACGGTAGAGATCTTGCTAGGGGTCATTTGGTGAATAAGGGAGAAGCAATTGGAGTAATTGCTGCACAATCAATTGGTGAACCTGGTACACAGCTGACTATGCGTACTTTCCATATTGGTGGAGCGGCCTCTCGTTCGGCCGCCGAGTCCAGTATTCAGGTAAAAAATAAAGGCATTGTAAAATTAAATAATGCTCGATTTGTTATTAACAGTAATGGACAATGTGTGATTACTTCTCGTCATACTGAATTAAAAATTATGGATGAATTTGGTCGTACGAAAGAAAGCTATAAGGTACCTTATGGAGCAATCCTGACTCACAGTGACGGTTCTGAAATTCATGCTGGAGAAATAGTCGCACACTGGGATCCTCATACGATTCCTATTATAACTGAAGTCGAAGGGTTTGTACGTTTTACCGATATGATTGATGGTCAAACTATAACTCGTCAAACAGATGAATTAACTGGTTTATCATCGATAGCAATATTAGATCCTTCTGAACGTACTGGATCGAGTAAAGATTTACGTCCAGTATTAAAAATTGTAGATAGTAATAATAGAGAAATGTTTTTACCTGGTACCGATATGCCTGCACAATATTTCTTACCAGGTAAAACAATGGTACAATTAGAAGATGGTGCGAAAATTATTTGTGGAGACGTCTTAGCCCGTTTACCACAAGAAACCAGTGGGATCAAAGATATTACGGGGGGGTTACCTAGAGTAGCGGACTTATTTGAGGCAAGGAGACCCAAAGAACCTGCGCTTTTAGCTGAAATATCCGGTATTATTTCTTTTGGAAAAGAAACTAAGGGGAAGAGGCGTTTAATTATTTCCTCATTAGATGGTCATGACTCTCATGAAGAGATGATTCCTAAATGGCGTCAACTTAATGTATTTGAAGGTGAACGTGTAGAAAGAGGAGATTTAATTTCTGATGGATCCGAATCACCTCATGACATATTACGTCTTCGTGGTGTCCATGCAGTAACAGAGTATATTGTTCATGAAGTACAAAGCGTTTATCGTCTACAAGGTGTGAAAATTAACGATAAGCATATTGAGGTTATCATTCGCCAAATGCTTAGAAAAGCTACGATTACAGATTCGGGTGATTCTTCTTTTTTAGAAGGGGAACAAATTGAATATTCTCGTATAAAAATGACCAATCATAATCTCAAAAGAGTCAATAAAAAGCCTATCACTTATATCCGTGATTTACTTGGTATTACGAAAGCTTCTTTATCAACAGAATCATTTATTTCTGCTGCATCTTTTCAAGAAACTACACGTGTCTTGACAGAATCGGCAGTAGCTGGTAAAAGAGACTCATTAAGTGGTTTAAAAGAAAATGTTATAGTTGGAAGATTGATTCCTGCAGGAACTGGTTATACTTATCATCAAGAACGAGAAATGAAACGTAAAAAATTACATTCGGAAGAAAAAAAGATTAGTCCAACTCCAGATGAATTAGCTTCAGCCAACTTAACAGAGTTATTAAATGCTACTACTATTAGTAGTATTTAGACCTAAATTATGTTAGTATATTTATTTGGTTGATATGTATGTTGGCCCCTTAGCTCAGAGGTTAGAGCAAGCGACTCATAATCGCTAGGTCGCTGGTTCAAATCCAGCAGGGGTCACTACTCTTTCTTACTCCCCTTCAATATTAATAGCAGTGATATTAAATCCCCCATCTACATGAATAATTTCTCCGGTAATTCCAGAAGAAAGATCGGAACAAAGAAATGCCGCTACATTACCTATCTCTTCTAGGGAGATTGAACGTCTGAGGGGTGTACTCTCTTTATAATAAGATAACATTTTTTTAAAATTTTTTATTCCAGATGCGGCTACAGTACGAATAGGTCCTGCAGATATCGCATTAACACGAATGCCTTTTCTCCCCATAGAGTAAGCAAGATATCGAGTATTTGCTTCTAAAGCGGCTTTTGCAGTTCCCATAACATTATAATATGGAATAGCGCGTTCGGATCCTAAGTAAGTTAAAGTTACTAAAGAAGCATTTTCCACTAACATGTTTCTGCTTATTTTTGCCATAGCAACGAAAGAATAAGCACTAATATCATGTGTCATAGCGTAATCCTGTCTATTGACAACGTCTATAAAATCACCTTGTAACTGAGATGGAGGAGAATAGGCTATTGCATGTATGAACCCATCGAAATTCTCCCAAGTAGCAGATAATTTCACAAAAAATGTTTCAATACTCTTATCATCGGATACATCACATGGTAAGACAATATTAGATTCAAATTCGGTAGATAATTTTTCTATTCTTTCTTTTAGTCTATTATTTTGATAACTAAAAGCTAGAGAAGCACCTTCTCGATACATTACTTTAGCAATACCATATGCAATTGAATGATTGCTAGCTATGCCAGTAATGACAATTCTTTTTCCAGATAGAAATCCCATAAATATTTTATCCTTATTAGCTAATAGAATAGATAGGAATTAAATTATATAAAATTTGATTAAATTGGAAGAGATAATTAAAAATTTAACAGGAAGAATTTTAATTCTGTTAGTTTGTTATTGATATATTTGTTCTATTAGAATAGAGTGCTTGGTTGTATTTAGTGATGTTTTTGACTTAAGGAGGATAATAAAGATGAAAATGAGTAGATATCTATCTACATTCTTTCTCACTCTATTATTTATGAGTGCGGGTGCCGCGGAAGGATATTCTTCCGAAAGGAAGAGTTTCAATCTATATGGAAAATTCAATGGAATTCATTATTTATCTAAAAACATAAAACAGAATGGATCTCATTCTGGATTTATTCGTGGTATACAATGTGAAACTATTTTGACGAATCAAATTTCTAGTTTTGCTTCTTGGGCAGTTGAAACTCCAGTCCTATATGAAGGAAAATTTCAAAATCAAAAAGATGTGACCTTATTAAGTTTCGCTGGATTAAAATTTGGTCATTATGGACGTATTGATTATGGTCATAATCGAGGAGTCTTAGATGATGTAGGGATATTTACTGATGTCATGCCTGCTTTGGGTGGTAAAAGCTTTTTAACGGATTATTACCTTGGTCGTACTACTAATACTCATGTTTTCACCTATCGAAATATCGATTTTTTTGGATTAGTCAAAGGTTTAAATTTCGCTTTACAATTTCAAGGTAAAGAATCAGGAGAAAATATATATAATACGAATACGATTAAAAGATATAATGGGAATGAATATGGATTCTCGACTTCTTATGAAGTCAAAGAGGGAGTTACTCTTTCCGCTGCATTTACGCAAAATAAACAAAGAATTCAACCAAAATTTAATACTGTGCATCGTGATCGAATAGGTTATGCTAAAGCTTATTCATTAGGAGTGAAATATGATTACCATGATTTATATTTTGCGGCTATTTATAGTCAAAATAATGGTATGATCCCACTGGGTGGGTTATGTCAGGAAGAGGATATTTTTTCCTTTAATAATCGTGAAAAAGCAAGTAATATTGAATGTGTATTACAGTATCAAATGGAAGGGTTTCGTCCATCTATAGGATATCTACAATCTATTATTCATAATGGTCTACATAGACATCATAAACTAGTAAAATGTATAGTCATAGGTACCCATTATACACTTAATAAAAATATATCTGCATTTGTAGACTATCGTATTGGATTAATGGATCGTAATAAGTATAGTGCGCGAATTGCTGAGTCAGCTTATCTTCCCGATAAGAATAACATTTTCGCCTTAGGATTCACTTATACTTTTTAAGTAATTGGTTTTCTATTGCTGTCTTCTTTTCCATATACATACTTTATTGTTATATTGGATCATATCCAGATACCGTTTATGCATTGTTTCTTCATCTACAGATGCATAGATAATTTTTAATGCCGTTTTTTCTTGACGTCGTATCTTTTTCCTTTTTTGTAAAGATTGGGCTTCCTTCTCGTTTAAGATAAAATTCAGAGAAGTTTGCCCGCCAGTCATATGTAAAAAAACATTAGCTAAAATTTTAGCATCAATTAGCGCTCCATGCAAAGAGCGCTTTTTATTATCAATTAAATAACGATCACATAATGCATCTAAATTATTTCTTTTTCCTGGAAAAATTTTACGTGCTAATTTTAAACTATCTATTACTTTACAAAAAGTATTAACTTTTGCAATATTTCTTTTGAGTAAAAAAAACTCTTGATCTATGAAACCAATATCAAAAGAGGCATTGTGAACAATTAGTTCACTTCCATATATGAAAGAAAAAAAATTATCCGCGATTTGAGAAAAATGCGGTTTATTTGATAAAAAATTATCGCTAATACCATGTATATTAAAAGCTTCAGGATCAATCGGTCTATCGGGTTTTAGATAAGTATGAAAAAATTGACCGGTTAATCCACGATTCACTATCTCCACTGCACCTATCTCAATAATTCTATGACCTTCATAGGGAAGACCTAATTTATTTATACCAGTAGTTTCAGTATCTAAAACAACTTGTCTTGTAGTATTATTTTTCATATATTGCAAAGAAAGAGAGTTATGAAATTTCATTCATATTTTATATTAAAATGTGCCATAAACAAATAGAAATTTTTACAGATGGTTCATGTTCTAATAATCCTGGTCCAGGAGGATATGGGATTATATTACGATATAATAAATATGAAAAAGAAATTAGTGCAGGTTATCGATTAACTACTAATAATCGTATGGAATTAATGGCTACTATTATTGCATTAGAAAATTTAAAAAAACCTTGTAATGTTATTATTACTACAGACAGTCAATATGTACATTTAGGTATTACTCAATGGATACAAATTTGGAAAAAGCATCATTGGAAGAAAAAAAATAGCAATATAGTAAAAAATGCCGATTTATGGTACCGATTAGATCAAGCTTCTTTACCCCACGTGCTATACTGGAGATGGATAAAAAGTCATACTGGTCATATTGAAAATGAACGTTGTGATAAACTTGCTCGTATGGCTACAATTCATCAGCCATATTTAGAAGATATGGAATATCAGAAGAGTGTTTTATAATGAACATTGTAAAAATTCCGGCTTTAAAAGATAATTATATCTGGATATTATATAATAAAGGGAAAGGTTTAGTAATTGATCCAGGTGATGCTTCTCCGGTATTCTATATTTTAGATAAATTACATCTTACTCTTATTGGGATTTTATTGACTCATTACCATACTGATCATGTAGGAGGGATAGATAGACTTAAAAAAGCATTTCCTGATATACCCGTTTATGGATCTTATGAAACGAGGCATACAGGAGCGACTAGAATAGTACAAGATGGAAATATTATAAGAATAATGGACCACTCTTTTAAAGTTATGCATTTACCCGGACATACGTTAGGACATATTGGATTCTTTTGTGATAAAGAAAAATGGTTATTTTGTGGAGACACCTTATTTACGGCGGGTTGTGGTAAAATATTAGAAGGTACACCTCAAACAATGTATAACTCCATTATAAAAATTAATAGTCTTCCATTAGATACTTTAATATGTAGTTCACATGAATACACATTACAGAATCTTAAATTTGCACGTACTCTTCTTCCAGAAGATAATATCCTGTTATCTTTTGAGAAAAAAGTTAAAAAAATATTAAATCATAGTAAAATTTTGCCTACAACAAAATTATTCTTGGAAAGAAAGATTAATGTATTTTTAAGATGCAATGATATAGAAATATATAAAAAAATAGGAATAAATTATACCAACATTATTCAACCTATTCACATTTTTACTCATTTAAGAAAAATGAAAGACACTTTCGTAATTTTTTTATTTACTTACTCTATCTTTATTTTTTAAAGAAGGCTTTTTTTCTGATTCGAGATATTGATTTCTATCTAGTAATTCTATATAAGCCATTGGAGCTCTATCACCCAATCTAAAACCACATTTAAGAATACGTGTATAACCTCCTGGTCTCAATAAAAAACGTTGTCCTATTGTCATGATTTTGGTAACTATCTCGTTATTACGGAGCTTGGAAAATATCAGACGACGACCTGCAACGCTATTATTATTTTTTGCTAGAGTAATTAATGGTTCAATCAGTCTACGAAGCACTTTCGCCTTTGGCAAAGTTGTCTTAATTATTTCATATCTTACTAACGAACACATCATATTTCTAAACATAGCACGATTGTGACTACTCTTACGATTCAAACGACAAGTATTTTTACGATGACGCACAACTTTCCTTCTATTTTAAAAATTATGAATATTAATCCGATATAAAATCTATCGGAGGCCAATTTTCCAATTTTGTTCCAAGAGACAAACCATGAGCCGCTAATACATCTTTAATTTCGGTAAGAGATTTTTTACCAAGATTGGGTGTTTTTAATAATTCAACTTCTGTGCGTTGTACTAAATCACCGATATATTTAATCGACTCTGTTTTTAAACAATTAGCAGAACGTACCGTTAATTCTAAATCATCAACTGGACGTAATAAAATAGGATCAAAAGCAGGTTTTTCTTCTTTATTAACTTCAGTTTGTCGAATATCACGTAAGTCTACAAAAGCTTCTAGCTGTTCAGATAAAATCGTTGCTGCACGGCGTATTGCCTCTTCAGGATAAAGAGTACCATTGGTTTCTATATCTATTACTAATTTATCTAAATCGGTACGTTGTTCAACACGTGCTGCTTCAACATTATAGGCAATACGTTCTATTGGACTATAACATGCATCAACTAAAAGACAACCAATTTTTCTTTCATCATTTTCTACATGTATTCTAGAAGAGGCGGGAACATAACCACATCCACGTTGTATACGAAGTTTCATATTAATAATAGCATTTTCGCTTGTTAAATGACAAATTAAATGATCCGGATTAATAATTTCAACATCATTATCATGTTTAATATCAGATGCTGTAACAGGACCAATTCCTTCTTTTTTTAAGGTTAATACAATATCATCTTTTCCATGAACTTTCACTGCTAGTTCTTTTAAATTTAATAAAATCTCTACAATATCTTCTTTTACTCCTGATTTTGTACTGTATTCATGTAATATACCCTCTATTTCCACTTCTGTTACCGCAAAACCTGGCATAGAAGAAAGTAAAATGCGACGTAATGCATTTCCAAGAGTATGACCAAATCCCCTCTCTAAAGGTTCTAGCGTTACTTTCGCTTGTGTTATGCCTATCTGTTGAATATCTACTATTTTTGGTTTGAGAAATTTTATCGAACCTTGCATCCCCTTTCTCCATCTTTTAGAACTTTCTTTTATTTTGAATAAAGTTCAACGACTAGATGTTCATTAAAGTCCGCAGATAAATCTGTACGATTTGGTAATCGTTTAAATATTCCTTCCATCTTTTTTTTATCAACTTCAATCCAAGGTAATTTTTCACGCTGCTCAGTAGCGACTTCTAAAGCAGTAAGAATACGATTTTGATTTTTTGATTTCTCTCTCACACTAATGATATCATTCGGATAAACCTGATAAGAAGCAATATTCACTGATTTTCCATTTACCATAATTGCATTATGATTAACTAATTGACGTGATTCCGCACGTGTTATACCAAAACCCATACGATAAACAACATTATCTAAACGACTTTCTAATATTTTTAATAAATTTTCTCCTGTATTGCCTTTAATACGTGATGCTTTTTTATAATAATTACGAAATTGACGCTCTAATATACCATAAGTACGACGTATTTTTTGTTTTTCACGAAGTTGAATACCGTAATCAGATAAACGATTTTTATGGGCGCCATGCTGACCGGGTAGTTTCTCAAATTTACATTTGGTATCAATTGCACGAATTCCAGATTTTAATAAAAGATCTACACCCTCACGGCGACTAAGTTTAAGTTTAGCAGCTAAATATTTGGCCATTATTCATATTCCAAGTCAAATTAACTATTACACTCGACGTCTTTTAGGAGGTCGACATCCATTATGAGGAATAGGAGTTGCATCACTAATATTTGTAATACGAAACCCAACAGCATTTAAAGCACGAATAGCAGATTCACGACCTGGTCCAGGTCCTTTAACTATTACTTCTAAGCTTTTTACACCATAATCCTTTACTATTTCTGCACAACGCTCAACGGCTACTTGTGCTGCGAAAGGAGTAGATTTACGAGAACCACGAAATCCCGATCCACCAGATGTTGCCCATCCTAAAGCATTTCCCTGTCTATCTGTAATAGTAATGACCGTATTATTAAAAGAGGCATGAATATGCGCTATCCCATCTGTCACTTGTTTACGTATACGTTTACGTGGACGAACAAGTACCTTAGCAATCATAATGATATTTCCTTATTTTTTTATTGGATTCCGTGGACCTTTACGGGTTCGAGCATTCGTTTTAGTTCTTTGACCCCGTACGGGTAGACCTCGGCGATGACGTAAACCTCTATATGTACCAATATCCATTAATCTTTTAATTTCCATGGTAACCTTACGACGAAGTTCACCTTCAATAATAAATTTAGAAACGGCATTACGCAATATATCTAATTGATTGTCCGATAAATCACTAATTTTCACATTTAGTGGAATATTATTAGATTGACAAATATTACGTGATCGAGATTTACCGATACCATATATCAAAGTCAAAGCAATCACTACTCTTTTCTTATCTGGAATATTAATGCCAGCTATACGAGCCAATATTCACTCCTTCCTACATTTCATTTTTTGGTGTTATGTTCAAAATTATTTATTTATACGGTAGGCATTTTATAATAGTTAAAAATAATCTGCAAGATATATTACTTTAACCCTGTCGTTGTTTATGTTTCGGTATTTTACAAATTACCCGAATCACTCCCTTACGTTTAATAATTTTACAATCACGACAAAATTTTTTTACAGAAGCACGGACTTTCATAAAGTTATCCATTAATATAATTTTTTAACTTCTTAATTTAGCTTTCTTTAAGATAGAATCATATTGATTCGACATAATTAGAGTTTGTATTTGAGCTATAAAATCTATAATTACAACAACGACAATTAATAATGATGTGCCACCGAAATAAAATGGTACACTTACGACATCACGCATAAATTCTGGAAATAAGCAAATAAAGGTTATATAAATTGCACCTACTAATGTTAAGCGTACCATAATTTTTTCAATATATTTTGCTGTTTGCTCCCCTGGACGCATACCAGGTAAAAAAGCACCCGATTTTTTCAAATTTTCTGCCGTTTCTCTAGGATTAAAAACTAATGAAGTGTAGAAAAAGCAAAAAAATATAATCGCTATACCATATATTATAATATAACATAATTTACCTGGTTGTAGATATAGTGAACACTGTTTTAACCAATTCCAACCTATTCCGCCACCAAACCAAGAAGATAAGGTTGCAGGAAGTAAAATAATACTTGAAGCAAAAATTGCTGGAATGGCACCAGACATATTTACTTTAAGAGGTAAATGTGAATTATGTAAAGACGTGTGCATACGACGTCCATGATAACGTCTAGCATAATGTATCGTAATACGTCTTTGACCCTTTTCAACAAATACCACAAAAAACGTTACGGCAAATAATACAATCATAATTAATAATAAGATAACAAAATGAATGTCACCTTGTCGAGCTTGTTCTATCGTATGAATAATAGCCGTAGGTAACCCCGCAATAATTCCAATAAAAATAATAAGCGAAATACCGTTACTTATCCCTTTTTCAGTAATTTGTTCCCCTAACCACATTAAAAACATGGTTCCACATACTAAGCTAATTACAGCAACACAATAAAACGAAAAACAAGGATGAAGTACTAAATGTTGCATACCAGATATATGGGGTAATCCAATAGCTATACCTGTAGATTGGAGTGTTCCCAAAATTAAGGTTCCATAACGAGTATACTGATTAATTTTTTTTCTTCCAAACTCCCCTTCCTTTTTTATTTCGGATAATGTGGGATGAACAACAGAAAGTAATTGAACAATAATAGAAGAAGATATATAAGGCATGATGCCTAAAGTAAAAATTGATGCACGACTAAGTGCACCACCAGAAAAAATATTAAATATCTCTATTATAGTCCCCTTTTGTTGTTCAATTACTTTATCAAGCACTGATGTATCAATGCCAGGAATTGGAATAAATGAACCCATACGAAATATTATAATGGCTATGATAACAAACAAAATTCTCGGTTTTAATTCACTCATCCCCTTCAATATAGAATCTTGAAAATTTAATCCGAACTTTCGCTTCTCCATGTTAATAATTATTCCTCAATACTTCCACCTACGTTTTTAATCATTTGAAGAGCACCTTTACTTACACGTAGATCTTTACTTATATGTATAGGAGAGTGTAAAGTACCAGATAATATAATTTTAACAAATTTGATATTTTTATTAATCAATGATGCTAATTTTAAAGATCTTAAATTTATATTCTCTAATTGAGAAAGATCAGATAAACGAACTTCCTTACTTAATAGTGATTTACGTGATCTAAATCCAAATTTGGGTAAACGTCGATATAAGGGCATTTGTCCTCCTTCAAATCCTCTACGTACTCCACCTCCAGAGCGAGCATTATGACCTTTATGACCTCTTCCTCCTGTTTTACCCCATCCTGAACCTATACCTCTTCCAATACGTTTAGATTTTTTTTTGGATCCAAAAGATGAAGTAAGAGTATTTAAATACATATTATTCTTTCTCCACTTTTAGCATATAATTAACTAAATCAATATTTCCACGTACTGAATCAACATCAGATCTTTTCACCGTATGTCCAATATGACGTAAACCTAATGCTCGTATTGCCGCTTTATGTTTTGGTAAACAACCTATAGTACTACGTATTTGAGTAATTTTAATATTTTTAATTGTCATAGGATTCTAATCCAAATATTTCTTTTATAGATTTATTTCTTTTAGAAGCAATTAAGTCCGGATATCTTATTTTATCTAGAGCATTCATTGTGGCCCGCACTATATTTATCGGATTTGTTGAACCATAAGCTTTGGCTAAAACATTATGTATCCCTGCTACCTCTAAAATAGCACGCATTGCACCACCAGCAATAATTCCCGTACCTTCAGAAGCTGGTTTCATAAAAACTTTAGAACCAGTATAGAATCCTTCAATGGTATGTTGAATAGTTCCACGCTTTAGTACAATATTTTTCATACTACGACGAGCTTTCTCCATTGCTTTTTGTATCGCTGCTGGTACCTCTTTAGCTTTGCCATAGCCAAAACCTACACAACCATTACCATTTCCAACAACCGTAAGTGCAGTAAAACTAAAAATCCTTCCTCCTTTTACCGTCTTAGATACACGATTAACAGATACCAATTTTTCTCTTAATTCCCCTTTTTCAAAATGTTGTACCATTGTTTGAAATGCCTCTATTAAAAAAATAATCCATGTTTTCTAGCAGAATCGGCTAAAACCTTAACTCTACCATGATATTTAAATCCAGATCGATCAAATGATATATTTGTAATATTTTTTTGAATKGCACGTATTGCAACCATTTTTCCAACAAGAGCCGCTGCTTCTTTATTTCCTGTATAATTTAATTTTTCTTTTATTGCTTTTTCTAATGTCGAAGCTGATACTAAAACCTGTATTTTATTATTTGATAATGTGATTATTTGAGAATAAATGTGCCGTGAAGTACGATAAACTACTAAACGTATAGCATTTAATTGACGAAGCTTCGCTCGTGCTCGAGATGCTCGACGAAGACGAAGGAATTTTTTATTCATTATAATAATCTTTCCTTATGATAATAATCTTTCCTTATGAAGTTATTTCTTTTTGGCTTCTTTAATCTTTATTATTTCATCAATATAACGTATACCTTTTCCTTTATAAGGATCGGGAGTACGATACGAACGTAAATCTGCAGCAACTTGTCCCAATAGTGTTTTATCTATCCCATTTAAAATAATTTCATTTTGATTAGGACATGATACCTGAATACTCGATGGAACTTTGTAATGAATAGCATGTGAGAAACCGAGAGATAAAGTGATCATATGGTTATTTACTACAACACGACATCCTACACCTACTAACTGTAAATGCTTAGTAAAACCATAGGAGACACCTAGTATCATATTATTTAATAACGCTCTTGTAGTACCCGCTAACATCCAATTACGCTTTCCTTCTAATCGCACGGAAAAAGTTAATTGATTATTTATATATTGTACACATACATTTTTATGTATAGTAGAATTTAATGTACCCTTTTTACCTTTAATCAAAATGCTTTGATTATTTATTAATGTAATTTCTACATCTACGGGGACAGTAATGGGAGATTTTGCAATACGAGACATTGCTGATTTCCTCTCTCAATTTATATTAAGAAACATAGCAGAGAACCTCCCCACCGAGACCAATACGACGAGCTGCATGATCCGTCATAATACCCTTAGAAGTGGATATAATAGCAATTCCCATTCCTCCCATCACTTTAGGTAAGAGATGCGCTTTTTTATAAATACGCAATCCAGGTCGACTAATACGAGTAATATTTTCTATGACTGGATTATTACGAAAATATTTTAAATATAACTCTAAAATAGGTTTAATATCGCCGTGTTGTATTTTAAAATCTTCTATAAATCCTTCTTCTTTAAGAACTTGAGCAATAGCTTTTTTAACCTTAGAATAAGGAATAGAAATAATATATTTTTTTGCGGATTGGCTATTTCTTATATGTGTTAACATATCCGCAATAGGATCTTGCATACTCATATTTCTTATATTTCCATTTAATTCAATTTTACCAACTAGCTTTTCTTAATCCGGGTATTTCACCACGCATAGCTGATTCTCTAAATTTAATACGACTTAATCCAAATTTTCTTAATGTAGCATGAGGTCGACCCGTTTGACGACATCGATTGCGTTGACGAGAAGGACTAGAATCACGTGGTAAAGCTTGTAGTTTAAATATTGCATTCCAACGATCTTGACTTGATGTATTTTTATTTAATATAATAGATTTTAGTTGAATCCTTTGACTAAAAAATTTTTTTGCTAATTTTATACGTTTTTTTTCACGTGCTTTCATGGATTGTTTTGCCATGATTTATCCTTAATTAATTTTTTCGAAATGGAAAATGAAAAGCAGATAATAATGCATATCCTTCATCACGACATTTTGCTGTTGTCGTAATACTTATATCCATTCCACGTATCCTATCAATACTATCATAAATAATTTCAGGAAAAATGATTTGTTCACGAATGCCTATATTATAATTTCCATTTATATCAAATGCATCCAATGATAAGCCTCGAAAATCACGTATACGTGGTATAGCAATAATAAGTAATCTTTCTAAAAAATCCCACATACGTTTTTTACGTAAAGTCACTTTACAACCAACTATATAACCTTTACGTATTTTAAATCCTGAAATGGATTGTTTTGCTTTTGTCAATATCGGTTTTTGTCCAGATATTAATGTTAAATCTTTTATAGCTCTCTCTAATGTTTTTTTATCAGAAAACGCATTTCCTATTCCCATATTTAAAGTTATCTTGGAAAATTTTGGTACCTGCATTACGGAGGAATATTTAAATTTATTCATTAAAATATTAATGACTTCATTTTTATAATAATCTTGAAATTTTACCATATTATTTTATTACTTCACCATTAGATTTAAAAATACGTATTTTTTTTCCTGATTGATAAGTAAAACCTACACGATCTCTTTTACCAGTAACACTATTAAAAATAGCAATATTAGAAATTTGTATTGCTTGTTCTTTAGTTATAATTCCTCCTACCTTATTTATAGAAGGATCTGCTTTTTGGTGTTTTTTTACTAAATTAATTCCACTTACTATAGCTTTATTATGAGATATAGATTTAATTCTACCACGCTTACCTTTATCTTTACCAGTTATAACAATAATTTCGTCATCATGATGAAGTTTGGCAGCCATATTGACAATCTCCTACTACTAACTATGTTTTATTATTCTAAATCACTTCTGGAGCAAGTGAGACTATTTTTGTAAATTTTTCGGTCCGTAATTCACGTGTTACTGGTCCAAAAACTCGTGTTCCAATAGGTTGTTCATTATTATTTAATAATACACAAGCGTTACTATCAAAACGGATAGCTGATCCATCTATACGACGGACTCCTTTTTTTGTACGTACAATGACGGCTTTTAAAACATCACCTTGTTTGACTTTTCCTCTTGGTATTGCTTCTTTAACCGCAATTTTAATAATATCACCTATATTGGCATAACGACGACGTGAACCACCAAGAACCTTAATACATAAGACCCTACGTGCCCCAGAATTATCGGCAACATTTAATCTAGTTTGTTCTTGAATCATATTCTTCTCCATCCAATCCAGATCTATAATAAAAATATTATTATTTTTAAAGAGATTTGGTCTTCTCTATAATACGAATTAACTTCCAAGACTTAGTTTTAGAAATAGGACGGCATTCACCTATTTCAATCATATCTCCAACATTACTTTCTTGCTTTGGATCATGTACATGAAGCTTAGTTGTACGTCTTATAAATTTTCCATAAATCGAATGTTTTACTAATCGTTCAACCGCAACAACCACTGATTTTTCCATTTTATTGCTAATAACACGACCTTGTAAAGTATGACGAATACGTTTCATTTATTAGCGACCTTTTCTTTCTGTCAGTACAGTTTTTATACGTGCAATATTACAACGTATTTTTTTTAAAAGATGCGTTTCTTTAGAAGATTTACTACTTTTTTTTTGAAAATTTATTGTGAACTTTTCACGTAACATATTCATTAAATCTATCTTTAATTGGTCTATATTCTTTTTACGTAGTTTCTGCATATTCCGTATTATATCCTCTTTTAATCGTAAAAATGGATTTCACTGGAAGTTTAGAAGCGGCTAATTTACAAGCCTCTCTAGCGGTTTTTTCTGGAATGCCATCTAATTCATATAATATTTTTCCGGGTTGTACTAACGCAACCCAATATTCCACATTGCCTTTTCCTTTTCCCATACGAACTTCGAGAGGTTTTTCAGTAATGGGCTTATCCGGAAAAATACGAATCCACATTTTACCTTGTCTTTTAACAGATCGGCTCATAGCTCTACGAGCGGCTTCAATTTGACGTGAAGTAATCCTACCACGACTAATAGCCTGTAATCCGAAAGTTCCAAAATGAATAGTTGCACCAGATGTTGCTAGTCCACGATTTCTTCCTTTTTGTACTTTACGAAATTTTGTACGTTTTGGCTGTAGCATCGGAAATATTCCTTATTCTTAAATTTTTATTATGCTGTTTTGTTTTATTGTTATTATGTAATATTAATTCAGCATTATTTTTAATAGATTTCTCTCCTAATACTTCACCCTTAAAAATCCATACTTTTACTCCTATAATACCATATGTCGTATTAGCTTCAGAGCAACTAAAATCTATATCTGCACGTAATGTATGCAAAGGAACTCTACCTTCTCTATACCATTCTGTACGTGCAATTTCTGCACCACCCAATCTACCACTAGCTTCTATTTTAATACCTTTTGCTCCAAGTCGCATTGCATTTTGTATAGCACGTTTCATAGTTCTTCTAAACATTACTCTTTTCTCTAATTGCGCAGCTATATTTTCCGCAACTAGTTTAGCATCTAGTTCTGGTTTTCTAATTTCTGCTATACTAATTTGAGTAGGAACTCCTGAAATACGAGCTACTATTTTACGCAATTTTTCAATATCCTCGCCTTTTTTACCTATAACCACACCTGGACGTGCTGTATAAATAGTGACACGTATACTTTTTGCCGGTCTCTCAATGGTAATACGAGAAATTGCTGCTTTTGATAATTGTTTCAATAAAAAATGTCTTACTTTGAAATCACTATCTATATTATTAGCAAATTCTTTCTTATTGGCATACCAAATTGAATTCCAATTTTTTATTATACCTAAACGCATTCCATGTGGATGAACCTTTTGACCCATTTTTTATTTTTCTCCATATAATATAATTAATCAGATAAAACAATAGTAATATGACTAGTACGCTTTAATATCTGATCAGCACGTCCTTTAGCACGTGGCATTATACGTTTCATACTAGGTCCTGAGTCGATAAATATTTTACTAATCCTTAACACATCCTTTTCTATACCATAGTTATGTTCTGCATTTGCGATAGCAGTATGTAATACTTTACTAATTAACGTAGCAGATTTTTTCTTTGTATACAAAAGTATTTCTAGTGCTTTTTCTACTTTTTTTCCTCTAATTAAATTAGCTACTAAACGTAATTTTTGAGCAGAAGATCGAGCATATCTATGACGAGCAATACTCTCCATTCACCTTCTCCTTGACTTATCTTTTTTTTGCTTTTTTATCAGCAGAATGACTACGATATGTCCTAGTGGGGACAAATTCTCCAAGTTTATGACCAACCATTTCATCAATAATAAAAATAGGTATATGATGACGCCCGTTATGTATAGCAATAGTTAAACCAATCATATTAGGAAATATAGTTGAACGTCTAGACCAAGTTTTTATAGGTTTTTTTTCTCTAGTATTTAGAGTTTTTTCTACTTTCTTTAGTAAATGTTGATCAATAAACGGACCTTTTTTTAGAGAACGTGGCATAAATTAATATATCCTTTTTTATTTTTTTATTATCATTATTTTCTAGGAAGACGTTGTAATATAAACTTTTTAGTACGTTTATTTCTTCGGGTTTTTTTACCTTTGGTATGCATCCCCCAAGGAGAAACAGGATGTTTACCAAAATTTCTACCTTCACCACCTCCATGAGGATGATCTATAGGATTCATTGCCGTTCCTCTAACAGTAGGACGAATCCCTCTCCAACGATTGGCTCCTGCTTTACCTAAAGTGCGTAACATATGTTCATTATTACCTACTTCACCTAATGTTGCACGACATTCAGCATGAATTTTTCTTATTTCACCAGATTTTAAACGTAATGTAACATAAATATCATCTTTAGCTATAAGTTGCGCATACGAACCTGCCGATCTTGATAATTGTCCACCTTTCTTTATCTTCATTTCTATATTATGTATACTAGAGCCTATAGGTATATTACGCATTGGCATAGCATTACCTAATTGTATATCTACATTCTCTCCAGACTGAATTTGATCATTAACTTTTATACCATTTGGAGCTAATATATAACGACGTTCGCCATCTTTATATAAAACTAAAGCTATAGTTGCAGAACGATTTGGATCATATTCCAATCTTTCTACTTTTGCTAAAATGTTATCTTTATCCCTTTTAAAATCTATCAAACGATAGCAATGCTTTGCACCACCTCCAATATGGCGTGTAGTAATATGACCATTATTATTACGTCCCCCTGTTTTTTTTATTTTTTTTAATAAAGTAGGATAAAATTTTTTACCTTTATATAAATTAGGTATTAATATCTTATTAACATGACGACGACCTGGAGAGGTTGGATTACATTTAACTACTCCCATATTGAATTTCCTTATATTCCAAAATCTCTATTTAATAGATTCTAAATTTTCTATATCTAAATTTTGTCCTTTTTTTAAACTCACATAAGCTTTTTTTCTATCACTTAAATAGGTATAAGTATTTCTTTTTTTATTTTTTTTCTTCTTTCCTTTAATGAAAATAGTAGAAATTTTATTTACTTCCACTCCAAATATATTCTTTATAGCAGCTTTAATTTCTTCTTTTTTTGCATTTTTAATTACTTCAAAAACAAATGTATTATTATTTGCAGCTATCATTGCTTTTTCAGAATGATATTGATTCTTTATTATTTCTAAAATCCGTTCTTGAGATATCATTTTAACATTACCTCAATTTTTTTTATTGCATTAGATGTCATAATCACTTTTTTAGAATTAATTAAATTAATTGGATTGATTTGATTGTATCGACATACTTGTACATTGTGTAAATTACGTGCAGATAATACTAAATTATTATTTAATTTATCATCAACAATTAATATACTACTATTTTTTATAGATTTTATATTGATAAAATCTAATATTTCTCTTAATTTTTGTATTAATAATTTAGTTTTAGCTATTTCTATAAAAATTTCTGAAATTATAATTAAACGTTCTTCCTTTATAAGATTTGATAAAATACTTTTTAAAGCTCCACGATACATTTTTTTATTAATTTTCTGACTATAATCTTTATTTTTTGCTGCAAAAGCTACAGCACCTGAACGCCAAAGTGGACTTCTTATATTCCCAGCACGTGCACGTCCCGTACCTTTTTGACGCCAAGGTTTTTTACCTGATCCTTGAATTTCAGTACGATTTTTTTGAGATCGAGTCCCCTGTCGTGAACCAGCGTTATATGCAACAAGAACTTGATGAATTAATGCACTATTAAACTTATAATCAAAAACAGATGGTGAGACAGTTAATATATTATCTGGTTTATCTTTTAATGCCAATTTCATTAATATTTCCTCACTTGTCTTCTGCTATTGGCATGTTTTTTTTAATAGAAGATTTAATAATTAAATCACTACCAACGGTTCCTGGAACCGAACCTTTTATTAATAAAATATTGCGTTCTTTATCAACACGAATTATCTCTAAATTGCGAATAGTTCTCTGAGAACCTCCCATTTGACCTGCCATTTTTTTTCCTTTAAATACTCTTCCAGGAGTTTGATTTTGTCCAATAGAACCAGGAGCACGATGAGATAAAGAATTTCCATGACTTGCATCTTGTTTTTTAAAATTCCATCTTTTTACAGTTCCTGAAAATCCTTTTCCCTTAGTACATCCAGAAATATCAATATTTTTAATATTAGATAATAATCCGACAGTTAATTCTTGACCTATTTTCATGGTTTCTTTATTACTTTTATCTATTCTAAATGTCCATAAACCTCTGCCAGCCTTTACCCCAACTTTTATAAAATGACCCATTTCAGGTTTATTCATTCTATTATTTTTTTTAGAACCTGTAGTTAATTGTAAGACATAATCATTATCTTTTATTTTTTTTATTTGTGTGATTCTATTATTTTGTACTTCAATAATAGTTATAGGTATAGATACCCCATCTTTCGTAAAAATACTAGTCATACCTATTTTATGTCCGACTAAATTTTTCATATATTAAGCCTTCTATTTATTAATTTAGTTCTATTGGTTATATTCACATTACATTACATTAAACTAACCTAAACTAATTTGTACATCTACACCGGCAGCTAAATCTAAACGCATCAAAGCATCGACAGTTTTTTCAGTTGGTTCAATAATATCAATAAGACGTTTATGAGTACGTATTTCATACTGATCACGTGCGTCTTTGTTTACATGAGGAGAAATTAATACAGTAAAACGTTCTTTACGTGTAGGTAAGGGAATAGGCCCACGTACTTGGGCACCAGTTCTTTTAGCAGTCTCAACAATCTCAGCAGTTGATTGATCTATCAATCGATGGTCAAATGCTTTTAATCTAATACGGATTCTTTGATTCTGCATGAATTAAACTCCAGAAAATTATTCTATAAAAAAATATTAATAAATATTTTATATGTTATGATAAATTATGAATGTATTTATGAAATATTGTAGACATAATAATTAAAAAATATTAATTTTTCATGAAAATATTTTTTTGCAATAAAATTTTATTTAAACATAAATCAGATTCTTTTACAAATAAAAGATTTGATTTTTAATCTATATTTCTACAAAAATTAATAATTGTACGAGAAAAAAGATTGGGATGAGAAATAAATGGAGCATGAAATGCTCTTTTAAAAATAATACTGGTACTATTAGGAGATAAAGTATCTACTATTGATACTATTTTATAATTAACAAGATTATCTAATCTACCATATATATGCAATATTGGTAAATTAATTTTACTTAAAATTGATCTTAAATCATAAGATTTTAATAAATTTAATCCAATATCTAATGTTTGACTAGAAGGAATTTTTTGTGTAAAGACTATATTTTTTTCTAATATCTTACTATATTTTACTGATTTTTTCATGATAATCTGTGAATGTATAAAACGATTTATTGTATTTAAATAATTCATTTTAAGTTGCTGTGCAAAATGATCTAACATTTTACTATTCATTCCAGGCCAATAACCTTTTTCACAACTACAAAATTTAGGAGAAGAAGCTACAGTAATTAAACCACTTACATTTTTATTTTGTATTGCTATCTTTGTAGCTATTAATCCTCCTAATGACCAACCTAACCATAATGCATTTATAGGTGCTATATCAATAATTTCCTCTATCATTTTTTCTAAATTAAGAAAAGAACTATTATAGTTTATTCCATAACCAGGTAAATCAATTAAGTATAGTTGAAAAGAGGATTGCAATTGTTTTAATATAGGCAACCATACTTTAGAATCTAATCCCCATCCATGTAATAAAACAAGTTTTATATTCCCATTTCCAATTTTCTTATAACGTAATAAAGACAATTTATCTCCAAAAAATAAAATTTTTATTTTTATATAAAAATTATATATTAAATTTATATAAAAGTTATATAATTAATATTATATAAAATAGCATATTTTTTATTCTATGAACTATTAAAACATTATTTATATAGAGTTAAATTGAGATGATTATTCATATTACTGATCCAGCACAAGAATATCTTGCTTCATTACTTGCTAAACAAAAATCAGGAACACAAATTAGAATGTTTGTTAATAATCCTTGTACTATAGAAGCAGAATGTGGAATTGCATATTGTTTCCCAGATGAAATAAATAATAATGATATAGAATTAAAATTTAAATATTTTTCTATATTTCTTGAAAAAGAAAGTAGTATTTATTTAGATAATGCAAAAATAGATATCACTTTTAACAAATTTGGATCAGAAATAATTTTAAAAGCACCTAATGCAAAAATGAAAGATATTTCTCCAGATGCTTCATTAAAAGAAAAAATAGAATATATGTTACATTCTGAAATTAATACTAAACTCCTTGCTCATGGAGGACGTGTAAGCTTAATAGATGTTACACAAGATATGATTGCTATACTAAAATTTGAAGGAGGATGTAATGGTTGTTCAATGATTGAATTTACTTTAGAAAATGAAATAAAGAAAAAGATACTTACAACATTTCCTCAAATACAAGGTATTCGTGATTCCACTCAGCATAATCGTGGTTCACATTCTTATTTCTAATGCTCTTTTTATAGAGACACACACCACATTTCTATCCAAATAAAAAATGGATTTTAATATTAAAAATAAAAAAATTAGTTTTGTTAATTCTTCTATACTATATATAGTTCCAACTCCTATTGGAAATTTAAATGATATTACTTATCGCGCAATAGGAATATTAAAAAAAGTTGATTATATTATTGTAGAGAACATTCATAGAGCATCTTTACTTCTAAAAAATTTCTCTATAAATAATGTTCCTCTAATTACATTAAATGCTTATAATGAACATAAAAAAACTAATGCTTTACTTTCTATATTAAAGAAAGGACAATCTATCGCACTAATTTCTAATGCAGGAACTCCTGTTATTAATGATCCAGGATTTTATCTGATAAAATGTTGTAAAGAATTAAATATTCGTATTATTCCTTTACCAGGAGCATGTGCCGCTATTACAGCATTAACTGCATCAGGAATGAATTGTAATAGCTTTTGTTATGAAGGATTTTTACCTAAAACACATAAAAAGCGAATCAATTATTTAAATATGTTAGAAAAAGAAAAACGTACTCTTATTTTTTATGAATCAACACATAGAATATTGCCTTCCTTAAAAGATATGATGATGATCTTAGGGAAAGACCGAAATATTGTCTTTGCTAGAGAACTTACAAAAATTTGGGAAACTATTTATAGTACTTCAATAGAAGAATTAGTATTTCTAATAGAAGAAAATAAAATATGCTATAAAGGTGAAATTACTCTCATTGTTGAAGGATATAATAAATCGATTCCAATTTCCTCCGAAGCTTTAGAGACATTTAATTTATTAAAAATTAAACTATCAAAAAAAAATACAATATCACTTGTATCAAAAATTTATAATATAAATAGAAACCTATTATATAGATATATATTAAAAAATAATCTTTAAAAGAAAAATGGATATGGATATGGATGAGGAGTTGATAAAATAGTCGCTGCTCGTTTTTTGAGAAAGTAAAAAAATAAGGAGAGGAAAGTCCGGGCTCCATAGGGCATGGTGCCAGGTAATACCTGGGGAGTGTGAACTCACGACAAGTGCAACAGAAAATAAACCACCTAATAGCTTAAATAAAATTAGGTAAGGGTGAAAAGGTGTAGTAAGAGCACACCGCACAATTGGTAACAATTTGTGGCAATGTAAACTCCACCAGGAGCAAGGTCAAAAAGGTTCATATAGTATGACCCGTACTGAACCGGGTAGACCGCTTGAACTAATGTGTGAATATTAGTCTAGATGAATGACTATTATAAGACAGAACCCGGCTTACTAAGTAACTCCCATCCATAATAAAATTATTTTGAGAATAATATGTTTAAAAATTTATCTGAAAGATTATTAAGTACATTACGTGATTTTCGAGGACAAAGCTCATTTAATGAAGCCAATATGGAAAAAATTTTACGTGAAATTCGTATTACTCTACTCGAAGCTGATGTAACTTTACCAGTAGTACACAATTTCATAGATGAAATTAAAAAAAATACCTTAGGAAAGGATATTCCTCTTTATCTTACTCCTCGTCAAGAATTAATTAAGATTATCCATACTGCTTTAATCCATATTATGGGTAATAATCCAGAGGAAATTCAATTAAATTTATCCGTCCCCTCTCCAGCAGTCATTCTTTTTGTTGGAAATCAAGGATCTGGTAAAACTACTAGTGTTGGTAAAATAGCAAGATATATTGCAAAAAATAAAAATAAAAAGGTGATGACTGTATCCGCCGATATTTATCGTCCAGCCGCTATAAAACAGCTAGAAATTTTATCAAAAAGAGCAGAAGTGGATTATTTTACTCCTCCTCAAAAAAATAAGGATGTTATTCATATTGTTAATCAAGCATTAAATTATGCTAAATTGAGTTTTTATGACGTATTGTTAATAGATACTGCTGGTCGTCTTCATACAGATACAGCCATGATGAAAGAAATTCTATATATTCATCTCTCCATTAATCCTACAGAAACTCTCTTTGTATTAGATACAATGTTGGGCCAAGATACAGCTAATATAGCAAAACAATGGGAAAGCGTTATTCCTATAACAGGAATAATTTTAAGTAAAGTAGATAGTGATGCGCGAGGTGGGGCGGCACTATCTATGAAATATCTCACTGGGAAGCCTATTAAATTTATAGGTATAGGAGAAGATATACAAGATTTAGAACCTTTTATACCAGATAGATTAGCAAAACGTATTCTTGGAATGGGAGATGTTTTATCTTTAATAGAAAATATTGAAGAAAAAATCCATAAAAAATCAGATAAAATTACCAAAAATATCAAAAAAATTAATAGTTTCGATTTCAATGATTTTCTAGAATATATACAGCAAATGCAAAAAATGGGCGGATTTCATACTATTATTGATAAACTTCCAAAGAGTATAATAGATAATTTTAAAATTAAATCCCAATATAATGAGAAATTATTAATTCATATGGAATCAATGATTTATTCCATGACACATCAAGAACGTGCTTTTCCAGAGATAATAAAAGGATCGAGAAAAAGACGTATTGCAGCAGGTTCAGGGATGCAAGTACAAGATGTTAATCAATTATTAAAACAATTTAATCAAATACAAATGTATATAAAAAAAATACACCAAAAAAATAGCATATTTAGAAAATTTTTTCTAAAAAAACATTAAATTAAATTTTTGATGTCTTATTAAGAAGAATTATTCCCAACCAAATTAGACAGATTAATATATTCATTAGTAAAATACTATGAAAATTTCCTCTTAATTCCATCAACCATCCACCTAATATTCCTCCAAGTGCTGAACCAATAAATTGACTAGTGGAATATATTCCCATATTTCTTCCAGTATGAATACCAAGTGAAGAATATTTACTTAACAGAGAAGGTATAAAGGATTCCATCACAATAAAAGAGAGGAAAAAAAATTGGAGACCAATAAAAAACCAACCAATGTATGAACTGACATATAAAAACATAGATTCTGCTATACTTAGCAGAAGTATACATACTAACATAATGATCCTACTATTGTATCTTTTTTCATAAAATAGAATCAACGGAGTCCATAGTATAAAAGCAATTATTATAACAATAAAGTATATCATCCATTGAAAAGAACTTTGTATTCCCAAATTTATCATCATTGTAGGTAATAATAAAAAATTAGAAGAGAGTATACAATGTAAAAATAAAATACTTAAATTTAGGGTGAAAATTTGTAAAGGTATCTCTTTATTACTTATATCTTCTTTATAAGAATAAGAAGAAGGATAAAAGCTTCTTACATTCCTTCTATTAGGAAGAAGGGTCAAAACTATTATAATCCCAAAAATAGAACAAAGAGCAATAATCAAAAAAATACTATGAAATCCAAAGTAATTTGTAATGACTGGACCCAATATTATTGATATAAAGAATGCTATTCCAATAGATATACCAATAAATGCCATAGACTTAGTACGATTTTTTTCAGAAATGCAATCAGTTAACAATGCCATCATAACAGAGGAAATAGCTCCAGATCCTTGTAATGCGCGCCCTAATATTATTCCATAAATTGAATCTGTTAGAGCAGCAATCATACTACCAATAAAAAATATCAATAGACCCAATATTATTAAAGGTTTACGACCAAATCGATCAGAGGCGATTCCAAATGGTATCTGTAAAATAGCTTGAGTTAAACCATAAATTCCAACAGTTAATCCAATTAAAAAATTATTCGCATCTCGTAGATGTATCCCATAAATAGATATAACAGGTAATATAATTGCCATACCTAAAATACGTAATGCAAAAATTATACCAATTCCAAAAGATATACGTATCTCATCACTATTCATAACTATCTATAAATTCTAATAAATGTTACTTCATTTTAACTATTATTATCGCAATAATCCAAAGACATCATTATGCTTGTAATAAGCATAACAATAATAGAAAGAGTAAGAAGCTTTTTTGACCAAGTACTATTATTGATGGAATTATGATAGCCTAAGAAAGCTATAATTAACCAATATCCCGTAATTATCTCTACCAATAATAAATAATAATAACCCACATATCCAGTTATATTAAGTATTAAAGAAATTATAGCATATACTATAATGTATAGTATTATATGTAGCTTAGTAGTAGAAATACCTGATTTAACTGGTAAAATTGGAATATTAGCTGATTGATAATCATTAAAACGTAAAATAGATATGGAATAAAAATGAGGCATTTGCCATATACTAAATAATATTAATAATAATAACGCACCAATATCAAATTGATAACTATTAGCACAATATCCAATGACTGGTGGCATAGCCCCTGCTAGACTACCAACTATTGTAGAATAAACAGATCTTTTCTTTAAATATAAACTATATATGAATACATAAGTCAAAAAACCTATTATAGATAAATATAATATTAATACATTATTAAGACTGTATATCAAATATAATCCTATAATATTAAGCAATATACCATAAGTATATCCAGATTTTGTAGATATTATATTTTTTGCTATTGCCCTATTTTGGGTTCTTTTCATTTTTTTATCTATATTACGATCAATACAATTATTAAAAATACAACTTGATGCAATTAATAAGGACATTCCACTTAATAATGTAAATAATCGTATATAATCAATTTTTCCTCTAGCTGAAAGAAAAAATCCTCCTAATAAAGATATTATATTTCCTAAAATAATAAATGGTTTGGTTATTTGCAGATATTGCTTACTTAATTTTATTATCATCATCTATAAAAATTACAATTAAGATGGTTCATAATCCATAAGGTTCCAATAATAAGAATGCATGATATTAGTAATGTAAATGCTAAAGATAGGATATTCCAACGTTGTTCAAATGTAATTTTTAAGTGCAAAAAATAAAATAAATGTAATATAACTTGTAAAAAAGCACATATTCCTAAAACTACAATAGAGAAATATGAAGACATTAAATGATATTGCACTAAAAAAAATGGAATTATTGTCAAAATAATAGATAAAATAAAAGCTACTAATCCAGATCGATTCTCTTTTTTAAGATACTCTTCCATTAAAGAGTTCCCATTAAATAAACTAAAGTAAAAACACCAATCCATATTATATCTAAAAAATGCCAGAATAAACTTAAACAATGCAATCTAGTTTGATTAATAGTAGTTAATCCATTAAGAATAATATGAAAAATCATCAATAGAAGCCACAAGGTTCCTGTAGCTACATGGATACCATGAGTTGCAATTAAAACAAAAAAACTGGATAGAAAAGCACTACAATTTGGTTTAAATCCTAACATATACAGATGTAAAAATTCAGAATATTCCATTATAATAAATAATATTCCTAAAATCAATGTTAAAATTAACCAAAAATTAACCTGATATTTTTTATCTTTTTTCATAGAATACATAGCTTGACTACACGTAAGACTACTAAATAATAAGATAAATGTTTCTAATAATATAAAAGGAAGATTGACAATATCTTTGATTGAAGGTCCTAAAGCAATTTTATCTTTTAATACAAAATATACAGAAAATAAAGTAGCAAATAAAATACAATCACTCATTAAATAAATCCAAAATCCAAGTATGGTATTATTACTTGAATCATGAGTTTCTTCAAATTGCTCTCTATCATTCGAGATAAATTTATTTATCATAAATCTTTTCCATTTATATTATTTAATTCTTCAATATATTTAATTTCCTCTGGAGAAATATAATAGAAGGTATTTTTATTAAAACTATGAATGAAAATTGTTAAAATAATTCCTATGCAACCTATTTTAGTCATCCACCAAATATGCCATATCATAGAAAAACAAACAATTAAACTAAAAAATGATATAATAATGGGTATATATGTATTCTTTGGCATATGAATAGATTCATAGATTATTGTTTTAGCATTTTCTTCGGATGCATTTTTAGTCGAAATACTATTTTTCTTTGTATGCCAAAAAGCATCAAGCAAATTATTTACTTTTGGAATAATGGCAAAATTATATAAAGGAGGAGGTGAAGGAATCGACCATTCCAAAGTACGTCCATTCCAAGGATCTCCAGTTAAATCAAGATTTTTACTGCGATTCCGAATACTAACAATAATTTGAATAATTTGAGCAATTATACCTATTGCTATCAATCCAGTTCCAATAGCGGCAATAAGTAATAACGAATGAAAATCCGAATCAATATTCTGACTTAATCGACGAGTCATACCCATGAAACCTAAAATATATAAAGGCATAAAAGCAGTATAAAATCCAATGAACCAAAACCAGAAACTATATTTACCCCATATTTCATCTAATTTAAAACCAAATGCTTTAGGAAACCAATATATTATACCTGCAAAACAACCAAATACCACTCCACCTATAATAACTGTATGAAAATGTGCAACTAAAAATACACTATTATGTAATACAAAGTCGGCACCTGGTACTGCTAGTAAAACACCTGCCATTCCTCCTATAGAAAAAGTAATAATAAATGCAACTGTCCATAACATAGGAGAATTAAAGATAATACTACCTCTATACATCGTAAATAACCAATTAAATACTTTTACCCCAGTTGGAATAGCAATAATCATTGTCATAATTCCAAAAAAAGCATTAACATTCGGTCCTGCTCCCATAGTAAAAAAATGATGTAACCATACACAAAATGATAAGACTGTGATAGCAATAGTTGCCCATATTAATGAGTGATATCCAAATAATGTTTTTCTAGAAAAAGTTGAAACTACTTCAGAAAATATTCCAAATATTGGTAATATAAGAATATAAACCTCTGGATGTCCCCAAGCCCAAAATAGATTAATATACATCATCATATTTCCACCTAGATCGTTTGTAAAGAAATGTGTATCTAAATAACGATCTAAAGTTAATAGAGCAATCGTGACGGTTAAAATAGGAAAAGCAGCAACAATTAAAATATTTGTACATAATGCGGTCCATGTGAATACTGGCATTTTCATTAAGGACATATCAGGGACACGCATACGTAATATAGTTGTAATAAAATTAATACCGGTTAAAGTGGTCCCAATCCCTGAAATCTGAATACTCCAAATCCAATAATCTACTCCTACTCCTGGACTATACTCTCTCAAAGATAAAGGTGGATATGCTACCCAACCAGTTTGAGCAAATTCTCCTATACCTAAAGATAGATTTATAAGTATTACTCCTACTACAAATAACCAAAAACTTAAAGAATTAAGAAAGGGAAAAGCTACATCTCTTGCACCAATTTGCAAAGGTACGATAAAATTCATCAATCCAATAACTAATGGTGTAGCCATGAAAAGAATCATAATTACACCATGAGCTGTAATCACTTGATTATAATGATCTGGAGGAAGAAAACCGACTTCACCTGATGAAACTAAAAATTGTTGCATACGCATCATAATAGCATCAATAAATCCTCTTATTAGCATTATCAACGCTACAATAATATACATTATTCCTATTTTCTTATGATCAACTGAAATCAACCATTCTTTCCAAATATAGTTCCATTTTCCTAAATAGGTAATAAAAGAAATTATAAATATAGATATCATGATAATACTAAAAATAGTAGTCATAATAATTCTATCATGATATGGAATGACGTCCCAATTTAGTTTTCCAAACATCATGTCAATCCTTTAAGGTTAATTAATTTTTTAAAAATAAGAATCAGTAAGGTATTCTTCTTTACTTTAATTTTAACATAAAGATAATTATTTCACTTGAAATTTATTAGTTATTTGTTCAAATAAATGAGGATAAACATTAGAGAAATATTCAATAGGATGTCCTACACTAGGTAGAGCAATTTTTTCATAAGAATTTATATCAGAAATACTCTTTGGAGAGAGTTTTACTTTATGTATCCATTCCTCAAATTCTTTATTAGTTTTAGTAACTAATGCAATAAATTTCATATCAGAAAAACCGTAACCACTAAAATTGGATGAGATTCCATGATATATACCTGGCTCTTTGGCCATAAGATTTAGAATAGACTGCATTCCAGCCATCGTATATATTTGACTACCTAATTGCGGAATAAAAAAAGAGTTCATAACTGAATTTGAAGTAATTTCAAATTTAATTGGAACATTCACAGGAAAAACAACTTCATTAATTGAAGCAATATTATATTCGGGATAAATGAATAACCATTTCCAATCGAGAGAAACTACTCTAATTACTAATGTATTCATAGTAGAAGAATGAATAGGTTTTCTCGGATCTAATTCATGACTGCTTTTCCAAGTTAACATTCCTAAAAAAATAATAATAATAATAGGTATTACCCATATCAATAATTCTATTTTATTAGAATTTGACCAATTAGGGGTATATATTGGCGTATTTGAAGAACGATATTTAATAGAAAAAAGAATAGCCATTATAATGACTGGTATTACTACAATTAACATAAGACTAATAGCCATGAGAATTAAAGATCGTTCTTCTATCCCTATTTGACCTTTAGGATCTAAAAGTATCATATTACTACAACTTACAAGTTGCATAGATATTAATAAAAAAGGAAATAACCAATATATATTTTTTTTATATCTATATATTTTGTAGAAAATCCATGAAATATATTGCATATTCATTTTTCCTAATGAATAACAGAATGAATAACAGTGAGTTCAGAATACTTTAGGAGTAAGTAATAAATATTATATCATGTACTATTAGTAATAGTAATACTAATATAACATAGAGTATCAAAATACTCTAAAATTTATATATTGAAATTTAAATGTTGACTTTTTATTTTATATACTCTAATTTAATAGTTTTTAGCCTAGATAGCTCAGTTGGTAGAGCAGTGGATTGAAGATCCATGTGTCGGTGGTTCGATTCCACCTCTGGGCAATTTTTTTTATTAATAATGAGCTATATATTTAACTGGACAAGATAGAAATTATAATATTTTTTAATTAATAATTAATCACTTTTCTTACTTTATCAGAAATAAAATGAGCTATATATTTAACTTTTTTTGCATCTTCTCCTTCTATCATTATACGTATTAGAGGTTCAGTTCCAGACTGTCGTAATATAACTCTTCCATATCCTGCTAAATATTTTTTAGCTTTATCAATAGCTTGTTTTATTTCTAAGGAAGATAAAGGATTAGGATTTTTTTTATTGGAAAAATATATATTCACTAGAATTTGAGGTAATAATTTGATATCTTTACATAATTCATATAAACTCTTATGATTTTTAACCATAACGGATAAAACTTGAAGTCCAGCTATAATTCCATCTCCTGTAGTAGTTTTTTCTAATAAAATAATGTGACCAGATTTTTCGGCACCTATTTTCCAACCTTCTTTTTGTAATTTCTCAAATATATAACGATCCCCAATTTTAACACGAGCAAATGGAATTCCAATCTTTTTTAATGATAATTCCAATCCTAAATTACTCATTATAGTGCCTACTACACCTCCCATTAATTTACCTTGACGCATTTTGTCTGTAGCAAGAATATATAAAATATGATCACCATCCACTTTATTACCAATATGATCTATCATAACAACACGATCACCATCTCCATCATAAGCAATGCCTATATCTGCTTTTTCATCAAGTACTGTTTTTCTTAAAACACGTAAATCTGTGGTACCACAATTTTTATTAATATTAATACCATTAGGTTGATAATTAATAGGAATAACCGTCGCTCCTAAATCACGTAATACATTAGGTGCAATATGACAAGTTGAACCATTAGCACAATCTACTATAATTTTGATTTTTTTAAGATTTAAATTATTTGGAAAAGTATTTTTACAAAAGTTAATATAATCACTAGCTGCATTAACAATATAATGAGATTGTCCTAATTCCGCGGATCTAACACATTTAAGCGGTTTTTCTATTGCATTCTCAATAGCTTGTTCTATATTATTTGATAGTTTCATTCCTTCTATAGAAAAAAATTTAATTCCATTATCATAAAATGGGTTATGAGAAGCTGAAATTACAATTCCTGCCTCAGCTTGAAGAAAACGTGTTAAGTAAGCTACGGCGGGAGTGGGGATTGGTCCAGTAAAATACGCAGATAAACCTGCTGCAGATATACCTGCTCCAATAGCAGACTCAAGCATATATCCAGAATTTCGAGTATCTTTCCCTATTAAAATAATTTTAGAACCATTACATGATAATACTTTTCCAGCTGCCCAACCTAGTTTTAATGCGAAATGTGGAGTAATAGGTAAGGTTCCAACGCGACCTCGTATTCCATCTGTACCAAAATATTTATGAATCATGTAAAATTATTATTTCCTTATTATCTGATTCATTATTAATTAACATAAATAATTAAGAGCATTAATTATATATAATGCTTCCATAGTTTCTTTAACATCATGTACTCGAATTATACTCACTCCTTTTAATGCGGCTATACTTGCACAGGTAATACTACCTATAATTCTTTCTTGAGGTAATGTATTATACGGTAACACTTTTCCAATGACAGATTTTCTTGATATACCAATAAGCAAGGGTAAATTAAAATGATGAAAATATTCTATTTTTTTCAGCAAAATAAGATTTTCTTTAATACTTTTTCCAAAACCAAATCCTGGATCTAAAATTATTTTATTTTCTTTAATACCGAGTTTTTTAGAACGATCTATCTGATAAGAAAAAAAATCATTTACTACTTTTAATATAGATATATTTTTTTTTAAAGTGGGAAAAGAAATTAATGAATTATGTACCAAACAAATAGCTAAATCACTAGATACTGCTAATTCTAAAGATTGTAATGTATGAAAAGATCGTACATCATTAATCAAATTTGCACCTGCTATTGCCGCCTCTCGCATTACTATAAGACTCGAAGTATCTATAGAAATAAAAATATCGAAACGTTTTACTAACATTTCTACTACTGGTATAACACGTTCGAGTTCTTCTTCTTCCGTAATAGGATACGCACCTGGTCTGGTAGATTCACCACCAATATCAATGATCGTTGCTCCCTCTATAATCATTTGATTAGTTCGATCAATAGCAGAAGATAGTTTATTATAATATCCTCCATCTGAAAATGAGTCTGGAGTAACATTTAATATCCCCATTACTCGAGTACGAGAAAGATCTAAAATACGTTTTCCACCTAAAATTTGCATATAGAAAGTAAATATTATTTTTTATAAATTATTAGATTTTTCAATGGGATAAATAATAGATAGATAATACTATACTATTCTTCTTTCCAATCCTTAGGAGAACGTACTTTTTCTCTATTCATAAGATCATTAATTTGTAATGTATCAATCGTTTCATATTTCATAAGTGCATCTTTCATAGCATGTAGAATATCTATATTATTTAGTAATAACATTTTAGCACGGAGATAATTTGATTCAATTAATGCTTTTATTTCTTGATCAATAATACGAGCTGTTTCATCAGAGATATGTTTAGGTTTAGCAACTGCACGACCTAAAAAAATTTCTCCTTCTTCTTCTGCATATAAAAGCGGACCTAATTTATTAGAAAAGCCCCATTGAGTCACCATATTTCTTGCAAGAGAAGTAGCAACCTTAATATCATTTGATGAACCAGTGGAAACTCTATTAGGACCATAAATAATCTCTTCTGCTAATCTTCCACCATATAATGTTGAAATTTGACTTTCGAGTTTTTGACGACTAATACTAACTATATCATCTTTTGGTAAGAAAAAAGTAATACCTAAAGCGCGTCCACGTGGAATAATTGTAACTTTATGTACTGGATCATGTTCTGGTACTAATCTTCCAACAATTACATGTCCAGCTTCATGATAAGCCGTACACTCTTTTTGGGATTCTGTCATAACCATAGAACGTCTTTCTGTTCCCATTAAAAGTTTATCTTTAGCTTGTTCAAATTCTATCATAGATACTACTCTTTTATTATATCTTGCTGCAAAAAGTGCGGCTTCATTGACTAAATTGGCTAAATCCGCTCCAGAAAAACCGGGAGTTCCTCTTGCAATAATAGATACATCAGTATCGGAATCTAGAGGAACACGACGCATATGTACCTTTAAAATTTGTTCACGACCACGAATATCCGGAAGAGCGACAATAACTTGTCGATCAAAACGACCAGGACGAAGTAATGCGGGATCAAGAACATCTGGACGATTGGTTGCAGCAATAACAATAATTCCTTCTTTTCCTTCAAATCCATCCATTTCAACTAACATCTGATTTAAAGTTTGTTCACGTTCATCATGACCTCCTCCTAAACCTGCACCTCTTTGTCGACCAACCGCATCAATTTCATCTATAAAAATTATACATGGTGAAGATTTTTTTGCTTGTTCAAACATATCTCTGACTCGTGATGCCCCTACACCAACAAACATTTCTACAAAATCAGAACCAGAGATACTAAAAAATGGAACTTTTGCTTCTCCAGCAATAGCTTTTGCTAATAGTGTTTTTCCAGTACCAGGTGGTCCTACCATAAGCACACCCTTAGGTATTTTTCCTCCTAATTTTTGAAAACGATTAGGTTCTCTTAAATATTCCACAAGTTCACTTACTTCTTCTTTTGCTTCATCACATCCTGCAACATCTGAAAAAGTAGTAGTAATTTGATCTTCGGTTAATATACGTGCTTTACTTTTTCCAAAAGACATTGCACCTCTTCCACCTCCTTGCATTTGTCTCATAAAAAAAATCCATACTCCTATGAGTAATAACATTGGAAACCAAGATATAAAAATAGATGTTAATAAACTAGGTTCTTCTGGTGGTTCCCCTATTACCTTAACGTTTTTTGATAATAATATATCTAAAAGTTTGGCATCATTAATAGGAAGATAAGTGATATATCTACTACTATCTTTCTTTATTACAGTAATTTCACGTGCATTAATACGCGTTTCTTTAATTTGATCTTGGTTTAAGTCAGACATAAAAGTAGAATAGGATACTTTTCTACTATTTAGATTATTGTTGCCAAAATTTTGAAAAACTGACATCAGCACTGCTGCTATGATTAACCAAAGAATTAGATTCTTCGCCATATCACTCAAGGGATTAGCCTCATATTTAATTATAGGAATAATATTATATATAGAGTAAGATAAAGATTATCTTATCTTTTAAATCCTTTTGCTACAAGATATACTTCTCTTGAAGAAGATCGAGAAGCAGGTGGTTTACGTATAATTACTTTGTTAAATATAAGTTTAACCTTTTTTATATATTCATTAAATCCTTCTCCTTGAAAAATTTTCAGAAGTAAATTTCCTTCTTTTTCTAAGAGAGAATAACAAATATTTAGGGTTATATTGGCATAATTTATACTATTGGGTATATCAATAGATGAGATTCCGGTTATATTAGGAGACATATCAGACATTACCATTTGAATTTTTCTGTTATTTATTTGTTTCAATAGAATTTTTAAAAAATCATTATGAAAACAATCTACTTGTATAAACTCTACTCCTTGTAAAGGTTGCATAGGTAAAATATCGCAAGCAATAACACTACCTTTGTATGGTATGACTTTTTTTAAAGCATATTCTGACCATCCTCCAGGAGCAGAACCAAGATCGATTATATGCATACCCTTATTAAAAATATTATCAGTTTTTTGTATTTGATCTAATTTAAACCAAGCGCGAGATCTTATTTTTCTTTTGTATTTTTGTTTAATATATATATCTTTAAAATGTTGTCTTAACCAAATTTTATTCATCTAATGATTTTATAATAATCTAATAGAATGTTGTATCTATAATAATAAAATAATAAAATATAATTAACAATTATAATTAATTATTCTTATAAATACTCTATTTTCAATATTTTATATGTTATTTTTCCACTTGGGGTAGTAATGACGACACATTCTCCTAGTTTTTTTCCTATTAGACCTCTTGCTAAAGGCGAATTAATAGAAATTAAATGTTGTTTTAAATCGGCTTCATCATTTCCAACAATACGATAAGTTTTTTTATCTCCACTATATAAATTTTTAATACTAATAGTAGTACCAAAAACTATTCTATTACTAGGAGGAATTTTGGTAATATCAATAACTTGAGCATGTGATAATTTATTTTCTATTTCTTTTATACGATTTTCACAAAATATTTGCTGTTCTCGAGCAGCATGATATTCAGCATTTTCTTTTAGATCACCATGTTTTCTTGCTTCTGCTATATTTTTAATAATCTCTGGTCTACGAATATCTCTTAAAAAAAGAAGTTCTTCTCTTAATTTTTCTAAACCTCTAACAGTCATAGGAATTTGATTCATTAATATTATACTCCTCCATAGAACTATTATTTTGAAAATAGTATTTGATTTATAAATGTTATTCTTTATAGAGAAAATTAGATTAGATGTGAAGTAATCGATAAAAATTTTTTTAAATTATTAAATAGAAAAATTTCTATTAGAAAAATTTATTTATTAATTTTCTTACATTAATGTCATTATTTTATAATGATTTTAATTTATAATATATTAAATATTTTATAATTTAGTAGTATTATAATCATTACCTAATATTTTATTTATAAAAAAATTATTCAAATAAATATAAAAAATATTAATATTTGATAATTTTCTTAAATTAGAATTTTTTGAGTAGAAGAAAAGAAGAGGAAAATATGAATTTACTTTTTTCTAACATTATAACAACAGAAAATAGTTCTCTTAATTATACCTCACAAGGGAATCCTTATTCCTTTATAATTATATTAATCATTTTTGGATTAATTTTTTATTTTATGATTTTTCGTCCACAACAAAAAAGAAATAAAGATCATAAAAAACTTATTCAATCTATTTCTAAAGGAGATGAAATATTAACTGCAGGTGGATTAATAGGACGTGTTACTAAGATAATAGAAAATAATTATATTATTCTTTCTCTTAATGAAAATAATGAGGTTATAATTAAACGCGATTTTATCGTAACAGTTTTACCAAAAGGAACAATGAAAACTTTATAAAATCGACTATTGAAAATAAATGGATAAAAAATGAAATTTTCTAAAATGCATGGCCTTGGTAATGACTTTATGATTGTAGAATCTATAACACAAAATATAAATATTTCCACTCCAATCATAAAAAAATTATCAAATAGACACTACGGTATAGGATTTGATCAATTATTAATTGTAGAACATTCCTATGAAAAAAATATAGATTTTCATTATCGCATTTTTAATGCAGATGGAACAGAAACTTTTCAATGTGGTAATGGTGCACGTTGTTTTGCTCATTTTGTTAAAATGAAAAATTTAACAAATAAAGAGAAGATTTATGTTAGTACTAAAAATAGATGTATGTTATTAAGTATTCTTGACAAGAATCTTATATGTGTTGATATGGGTGAACCTGATTTTAATCCTCAAGACATTTCTTTTGTATCTAATAAACATCAAAATGAATATAAGATACCTATTAATAATCAAATCATATCATGTGGTATAGTTTCAGTCGGAAATCCTCATTGTGTTATAGTAGTAGAAGAAGATTGGAAAAATATTCCAATAGATACTATCGGTCCACAAATAGAAAAACATTCCTACTTTCCTAATAAAATAAATGTCAATTTTATGCAAATTATTAATCGAAAATATATTCGACTTCGAGTATATGAACGTGGTACGGGAGAGACACAGGCTTGTGGAAGTGGAGCATGTGCTTCCGTTGCAATAGGTATTCAACAAGGATTATTAGATTCAGAAGTAACAGTAGAACTTCTTGGAGGAAAATTAACTATATTTTGGAAAGGGAAACATCAACCTATTTATATGACAGGTCCATCTGTTCATGTATATGATGGATTTATTAATTTATAAAAATTGGATATTTATCAGTATTGTTTTTCAAGCAATATCCCTTCATTCCAAAGGCGATTAAATTCTTTTTTATATTTTTTAGCAATATCGGGTTTATTTTTAATAAAAATAATATTTTCTGCATTTCGATAAACGGCATTACGCGTATAATTAAAAGAACCAGTTTGTATAGACGTATCATCAATGATCATAAATTTATTATGCATAATAAGATAACAATCATTCAATTTGACAGATATATTTTGGTTGGATAAAAAATTTACAGCAGTATATTTTCCACTATTTGCTTTCTTGTCTGCTACAATTCTTACTTTAATACCACGTTTGTATGCATCAACTAATGCAATACTTATTGGTTTACTAGTAAAAGAATAGGCTGCCACATCAATCGATGTGGTAGCTTTCTCAATTGCATTCAATATAAGTTCTTTAGCAGAGTCACCAGGGGAAAAAGCCACATCAATATCAATAATATTAGCAGCATTAATGTTATTAATAGAAAAAAGCAAAAGAAGATATAATAATATTAAATTACTTTTTGTTCTTTGCTTCCTATTTATATTATCTTTATTATAATTCTTTAACAAGATTCTCACCAATTATTTAATAATTATTTACTCTCTCTTATTCTAAAAAGAAAAGCCTTCAAAAACAATTTTTTAATTAAAAATTTTTATCTTTAAATTAAAGAGAATGAAAAATTGAGATTGACTCTAATAAAAATACATTACATAATAATATCAACTTAGGCTACGTAGCTCAGATGGTTAGAGCACAGCACTCATAATGCTGGGGTCACAGGTTCAAATCCCGTCGTAGCCACTACAATAAATCAAGTGTTGCGGGGATGGCGAAATATGGTAGACGCACCAGATTTAGGTTCTGGCACTTTTTTATGCGAGTTCGAATCTCGCTCCCCGCAGTAGTAAAAAATAATTGGGGTATAGCCAAGTGGTAAGGCAGCGGGTTTTGATCCCGCCATCCCAGGTTCAAATCCTGGTACCCCAGTATAAATCTCAATCAAAAAAATCAGCTATTACATTCGATCAACTACTTGTATTCCTAACAGATTTAAACCATGTTCTAATATTCGAGCAGTAAGTAATGCAATTTGCAAACGACTATAAAATAAAGATTTACTCTTTGCTTCAATAATTGAACATTCTTCATAAAATGAAGAGAATAAAACAGATAATCTATATAAATAAGTACATAATATGTGTGGCATTCCTAAATCAGCTACATTAGTAATAGTTTCTTCATATTGAAGAAGACATATTGCCAGTTGTCTTTCTATATTAGATTCTAATTTTATTTCTTCTTTAATTTCCTCTATATGATTAAGAAAATTCTTATAAGAATAACCAGTCTTGTTAAAAATAGACATTATACGGGTATAAGCATATTGTATATATGGAGCTGTATTTCCTTCAAATTTTAACATTTGATCCCAATCAAATACATAATCTGTGGTTCTACATTTAGATAAATCTGCGTATTTTACTGATCCTATTCCTATCACTCTTGCTAAATGCTCAATTTCACTTCTATCTGTAATAGATGTAGTAATTTTATTACTGATAACATTATGTGCTCGTTTAATAGCTTCATCTAACAATGAATTTAGCTTAATAGTCTCACCAGAACGAGTTTTTAATGGTTTACCATCTTTACCTAAAACCATACCAAACATATGATGTTCTAATGAAACAGAATCTGGAATATAACCAGCCTTACGAGCAATAGTCCATGCTTGCATTAAATGTTGATGTTGACGTGAATCAATATAATAAAGAATTCTATCAGCTTTTAATTTATCACATCGATATTTAGCACAAGCAATATCAGTGGTAGTATATAAATATGCTCCATCCTTTTTTTGAATAACAACTCCCATAGGTTGATTATTTTTATTCTTAAATTCCTCTAGTAAAACGATGATAGCATTCTTATCTTGTATAGCTAACCCTTTTTTTTTGAGATCTGATATAATATCAGGTAACATATCCTGATATAGACTTTCACCCATAATGTCATTGTAACTTAATGTTACATTCAGTTTGTTATAAATTATTTGGTTTTGTTTCATAGTAATATCTACTAATTTTTTCCAAATATGTCTACAATATTTATCACCATGTTGAAGTTTTACTACATACTCTCTAGCACGTTTTGTGAAATCAGAATGTTGATCGTATTTTTTTTTAGCCTCGCGATAGAAGGATTCTAAATTAGTAATACAAATTTCCTGATTAGAATATTGCTTCTCTTCCAAATAAGCAATAAGCATACCAAATTGAGTTCCCCAATCTCCTATATGATTTACACGAATTACATTATGGCCTAAAAATTCTAACAATCTTACTATAGCATCTCCAATAATAGTTGATCTCATATGTCCAACATGCATTTCTTTAGCAATATTAGGAGAAGAGTAATCTACAATGATATTTTGTGGTTTTACTAATGATATATCTAATCGTTTCGATGACAGAGTATTAAAAAGTTGTGCAGATAACCATTCTGTATTTAAAAAAATATTAATAAATCCTGAATTAGAAATTTCTACTTTTTCAAAAATATTTTCTTTGTTAAGAATATCAACAATTTTTTTTGCTAATTGATAGAAAGATATATCTATTTTTTTTGTAATATTTATTATTCCATTAATTTGATAATCACCAAAATCACTTTTTTTAGATCGTTTAATATATATTTTATGTCTTTCACTAGAAAGATTTTTATCAACAATCATTGACAAAGTTTTATATATCTTTTTTGATAACAAAGATTGAATATTCAAAATCTATACCCACAATTTAATTAATAATCAAAATTAAAGATACCATAATTAGTGATACTATTGTATCAAATTAAATTAATACTTTTTTGCTTCTTGATTTTATCAATCAGGAAAAAAGAATTATTAAGGCAAATATTTTTTAAATGTGTTTCGTTACCGTTCAATATATCGATTTCACTATTTTATTAAAATAGAATGTTATTTATTACTCATAAATAACATTTTCATTTCTATAAAAATTACTTAATCATTCTTAATTAAGATAAATATATGATATATTGAAAAGCACTCTATAAAATTAATAAATTTATTTTCAAAAAAATAAAGTTCTTCTTAATTAGTACAAGATTCTCCTTGTTGAGAATACTTCTTAAGTATGAAACATTTATTTTTTCTCAAAAGAATATTAATAAAAGTTTTCTAAAAAATTTTATTTATTTGCCATTATCTTATATAGACATCAATTTTACTAAATCTATGAATTCTACTAAATATTATTGAGAAAAATATGGAAATAGTTAGAAAAAACAGCTTAGAAGAAATTAATAATACTATTCCTGTTCCTTCTGGTAAAGAAAGCTTTATAAAAAAACTCTTTGCTTTTTCTGGACCAGGAGCATTAGTAGCCGTTGGTTATATGGATCCTGGCAATTGGATTACTTCTATTCAAGGAGGAGCTTTATATGGATATTTACTTCTATCAGTAATATTAATATCAAGTCTAATTGCGATGTTACTACAAATGATGTGTGCTAAATTAGGTATCGTGACTGGAATGGATTTAGCACAAGCAACCAAAACATTAGTAGGAAGAAAAACTGCTTTTATATTATGGATTACTACTGAACTAGCTATTATTGCTACAGAAATTGCGGAAGTGATTGGTAGTGCAATAGCACTTAATTTATTATTTCAAATTCCTCTTTTACTTGGAGTTATTATTACCGCATTAGACGTATTTTTATTATTAGCTTTAATAAAATTTGGAATTCGAAAAATAGAAGCATTAGCATTTATACTGACAGTAACTATTTTTATTATTTTTGCATATGAAGTTGCTCTTGCTAATCCTGATCTATTACTTATTATGCGATCATTCTTACCTAAATATGATATTTTAAATGCTCATGTAGAAGGAGGAGATTCCGCTTTTTTTATTGCTTTAGGAGTAGTTGGTGCTACAGTAATGCCACATAATTTATATTTACATTCATCGATAGTTCAGTCTAGACAATATAATCGTAATGATTGGTATGCATTAAAAGAGGCTATACGTTATGCCACTATTGATTCTAATATCCAATTAAGTTTTTCTTTTATTATTAATTGTTTACTTTTAGGTTTAGGTGCTACCCTTTTCTTTGGAAAAAATCCAGATGATATTGGAAGATTTGCACAATTATATGAAGCTTTAAAAGATCATAATATGGTAGGAACAATTGCTAGCTCTACTTTAGCAACACTATTTGCAGTTGCTTTGCTAGCATCAGGACAGAATGCAACCATTACTGGGACTCTTACAGGACAAGTTGTAATGGAAGGATTTGTGAATTTTAAATTACCTTTATGGCAACGTAGAATAATTACTAGAATGATTGCAATTCTTCCAGTTTTAGCTTGTATTTATCTATGGGGGCATAATGGAGATGTAGTAGAAAAATTGTTAGTTTATACTCAGGTATTTTTAAGTATTGCTTTACCTGTTTCAATGATTCCTTTATTATATTTAACATCCTCCAAGAAGACAATGGGTATTTTCGTCAATTGTAAATTATTTATTATATTAGGTTGGTTAGCTACAGTACTCTTAATTATACTTAATATTCAGTTAATTTTTGAAACACTATATACATCTTCACGTCATATTTAATTACGTTTTTTTTAATTAAACTTTAATTGGGGAAGTAAACGTTTGACTTCTAATAGATATTCTAATCGCTCATTTCCCGATAGACTATCTCTATGAGAGGGTAATGGAGTAGTAATAGGATTAACTGCTTTTTGATTAATCCAAAGTTCAAAGTGAAGATGAGGTCCTGTTGATCTACCCGTATTTCCTGATAACGCAATACAATCTCCTCTTTTTACTATTTGTCCTGGTTTAACTAAGAATTTTTTAAGATGCATATAGCGTGTCATATATTGATGATCATGATGGATAGTAATATATTTACCGGCCGCATAATCGTTACCAACTGCCACAACTTTACCATCTCCAACAGTTAGCACTGCGGTCCCAATAGGTACCGCTAAATCTACACCCCTATGAGGTGCAATACAACCAGTAATAGGATTATACCGATTTAGATTAAAATTAGAAGTAATATAAGTTTTTTTTAGTATAGGATAACGCATAAATCCATATGAGGATTTTATAGCATCACAGTTATAAAAATTGCCATTCTTAGCTCGAAAAGCATAATAATCTTTTTTTCCAGTATGTAAACGTATTCCAATTAAAGTATTTTTAGTATTTTTTCCATTAATAAATTCTTTCTCTATTAAGATGGAGAAGGGATCTCCCTTATGTAATTTATTTAAATTTAATTGCCATTCTAATGCTTTTATTATTGTATAAATATCATGTTTAGTTAAACCCATATTTTTAACACTAGTAATAAAATTACTTCTTAGCCTACCATTAATAATGACATTACGTTTAAAATGATTTTGTGATACATAATTATTTTGTAAAATATTATCACAATAGTCTCGATAATCATTGGCCCTTATTCTTGAAAAAGAATGATTAGAATAATAATCTATTTGATAGGTATTAAAATTTTTAGAGTAAAATCTCTCTAAGAAAAAATAATAGTGATGCCATAATGTATTACCAGTAGCAGAATAAGTATTACAATTCCAAATGAAGATAGTAACCAATCCTAATAATAGGAATATTTTATAATGTTTATATAATAAAAATTCGACTCTTTGCAGCACTTATCATTGTCCTTATTAGTTCTTAATCATCTATTTTCTCCAAACAGTTTATATATTGATTAGATATTCTCTCTAAAAAATTAGAATAACTTTTTTTGCTTAAAGGAACATTTGTTCCTAATGGATCTAATAAACCAATATATACTTTGTTAGCAAAAAATATAGTTTTTATAACAGTACATTTAAATTGTGGTTCCATAAAAATACAAGTAGATTTTCTTTCCATAATTTTAGATCTAATATTATGTATAGTTTTAGCTCCTGGATGGATATTAGGATCAAAGGTAAAATATCCTAAAGGTTTTAATCCATAATGCTCTTCAAAATATCTATAAGCATCATGAAATACATAGTAACCTTTATCTTTTACGTGTGAAAGAGATAAAGATATTTTTCTATCTGTCTCTGATAAAATAGACTGAAATATGATTAAATTCTCATCTAATTTTTTCTTATGATTAGGGAATAAAAGAAGAAGACGATTATAAATTTCTATTGCAACACAATTCGCAATCTTAGGAGAAAGCCAAATATGCATATTTACTTGATGTTTATTAATACCGTTTTTATTTTTTTTAAGAAAGATATCTCTTGATTTATTCTCTTCAGAACGTTGATGTAACGGCATTAAAATACTATTATTTTTATTATGTATAAATTTTCTACTATCCACTAACAATGGTATAATAGTAGATACTTTTGATAAAGTAATTATTTCTCTATTTTTTAGAGAAGATATAGGTGAAGATAGAAAACTTTCCATCTCTGGTCCAATCCAAACCAAAATACTAGCTTTTTTCATACGTATTAAGTCTGATGGCCTTAATGTATAATCATGAGGAGAGGCCCCATTGGGAAGTAATATCTCCACTGGCATCACACCTTCTGCAATTGCGGATGCAATAAAACCCAATGGTCGAATTGAAGTAATAACAGTCGCATGAACTATAGAATTACCGATTAAGAGGAAAAAGATAAAAAATTTTATAAAAAAATCAAAAAAATAAAAATACAAAAAATATTTTTTTTTCATTAAAATGATTTATTCAAAATAAATAAGATAATTATATTATAATATCTTTATAAAAATTATAAAATGGATGAGATTAATTTATGAATATAGATAATCTAATTATTCTTAGAGAAATTTCATTATTTTTGGAAAAGAAACAAATTCTAAAAAACATTTCACTTATTTTAAATAAAGGAAAAATTACTACTTTATTAGGGCCTAATGGTTCAGGTAAATCTACACTAGTACGTGTTATATTAGGTTTAATTAAACCTAGTACTGGTATCATTCAATGTAAAAATAAATTAAGAATTGGATACGTTCCACAAAAAATTCATCTTAATTCAACTTTTCCTCTTACAGTAGAACGTTTTATGCGACTTCGTCCAACAGTAAAAAAAAATGATATACCTCAATCTCTTAAATATGTGGAATCTGAACATTTAATAAATAAATCAATGCATATACTTTCAGGAGGTGAAATGCAGCGGGTCTTATTATCTCGCGCATTACTAAATCAACCACAATTACTTGTATTAGACGAACCAACTCAAGGAATGGACATTAATGGACAATTACATTTATATGATTTAATTGATAAAATACGCAATATTTTTAATTGTGGGATACTTATGGTCTCTCATGATTTACATTTAGTTATGGCTAAAACGGATGATGTAATTTGTCTCAATCATCACATTTGTTGTTCTGGTACACCAGAGAAGGTCTCAGAACATCCTAGTTTTATAGAAATGTTCCATAAACATAGTGATGATACTCCTAAGCAATTAGCAATTTATTATCATCGTCATACTTAAAGAAAAAAGCCTAGTGAAATAAAAGTGCTTTATCATAAATAAGGATTCTTCATCGTGATGGATTTATTACTACCCAGTTGGTTAGTTGGTGTGCTCTTAGCCTGCGCTGCCGGTCCACTCGGATCTTTTATTGTTTGGCAAAAAATGTCTTATTTCGGTGATGCTCTTGCTCATACCTCTCTACTTGGAGGAGTTTGTGGTATTTTACTAAATGTTAATCCATTTTATACTATTATTATAATTAGTATATTACTAGCATTAGGACTCATTTGGTTAGAAAGTTATCCTCAATTATCTATTGATACTATATTAGGTATTATGGCTCATAGTGCACTATCATTAGGTCTCATTATATCGAGTTTAATGAAGGATTATGGTATAAAAATAGATTTATTATCATATCTATTTGGAGATTTATTAATTGTCACTAAAGAAGATATTTATATATTAAGTATTATTGTATTCATAGTGCTATTCTTAATCATTTGGAAATGGCGTGCATTATTATCAATAACTATTAGTTCAGAATTGCCGCATGTAGATGGAATACGATTAAAACAAATAAAACTTTTATTAGTGATTATAATCTCTCTAATAATAGGAATAGCTACAAAGTTTGTAGGGGCATTACTTATTACATCATTACTCATTATTCCAGCTGCTACCGCTAGACGTTTTTCTAAAAGTCCAGAACAAATGGCAATTTTATCTATTATTACTGGTATATGCTCTGTTACTGGCGGTCTAGTATTTACAGCACGTTATGATACTCCCGCTGGTCCGTCTATAGTATTCTGTGCATCGTTATTATTCTTATTGAGTTTATTTATTAAATCTCGTATATAAATTATTTATTTATTTATGTATACGACGAATATGACAATGTGTAATTGCAATAGCTAATGCATCAGCCGCATCTGTACTCGGATTTTTTTTTAAACGTAGTAAAATACGTACCATATTTTGTACATGATTCTTTTCTGCAGAACCGATTCCTACGACTATCTGTTTTACTTGTTTAGTAGCATATTCAAATATTGGTAATCCATGATTTATTGCCGCTAAAATAGCTACACCTTGTGCTTGTCCGAGTTTAATTGCAGAATTGGCATTCTTGGCCATAAACACTTTTTCAATAACAAAACAATCTGGCTTAAAATCGTTAATAATTTTCATCATATCACTATAAATTTTTCTTAATCGATGGGGAAAATCAGAGACATTTGTTCTAATACAACCACTATCTAAATAACCAAATTTTTTCTGTTCATGAGAGATAATTCCATATCCCGTAATTCGGGAACCTGGATCCACACCAATAATAATTGTCATATATTTCTCATCATATTAAGGAAGAATATTTTCACATTATATAATAAATACCGTTGTGAAAAATATTTTTTATATCATCATTTTTTTCTAACAAACCAATTAGTTTTATGAGTTCATTAGTATTATCTTGATTTAATCTGATTCCTGTTATAGGGAGATATACTATCTTAGAAGATACTTCTATGAATCCATTTTGATTCAATCTACTACTAATAGAACCAAATAATTCTAATGTAGTATAAATATCAATAGATCCATTATCATGGATATTGATATCATCCGCTCCAAACTCTATAGCATAATTTAACATTCTATCTTTATCTACTCCGGGAGCAACAAAAGACAACATACCTTTCTTTTGGAAGAGATAAGAAACTGAACCTTTGACTCCTAAACTGCAACCTATCTTATTAAGTATATAACGTATTTCTGAGGTTGTTCGATTGCGATTATTACTAATACAGTTTATTATCAAAGCTGTACCACCAGGACCATAGCCTTCGTATACAATATTTTCCATTTCTTTTAAAGATTGCTCTCCAACTCCACGATTGAGTACTCTGTTGATAGTATCTCTTGTCATATTATTAGATAAAGCCTTATTAATTATTGTACGAAGCCGTGGATTAGTGTTAGTATCTGCTCCTCCTAATTTCACTGTGGTTACTAATTCCTGAATAAGCTTAGTAAATATCTTACCACGTCTAGAATCTTGAAGAGCCTTACGATGTTTAGTATTAGCCCATTTACTATGACCTGACATAGATAGAATCTCCTTTCAACCTTTCAATATTATTTGGTTCAATCTTCTCTTTCCTGTAAAGAGAAGAATAACATTCTTTTTTCATTATAATAATTTGTTTAATTAATTCTTATTCGATAGGAAAGATCTTCTAATATATTAGAAGCAATCTTAGTTGGAGCACCTGTCATTAAATCTGCTGCAGCAGTAGTTTTGGGAAAAGCAATGACATCGCGGATATTATCCGTTCCTGTTAATAACATAACTAATCTATCTAAACCTAGAGCTACTCCTCCATGTGGAGGAGTACCGTATTTCAAAGCATCAAGCATAAATCCAAATTGCTCTTTTTGTGCATTTTGATCCAAACCGAGTAGATTAAATATAGATTGTTGCATTTGACTACAATGAATACGAATGGAACCTCCTCCTATTTCATATCCATTCATTACTATATCATACGCATCTGCAATGGCTCTTAATGGATTCTTTAAGAATGAAGACTTATAATTTAAATGAGGAGCAGTGAAAGGATGATGTACTGATTTCAAAGTATTATTTTCCCCTTTTTCAAACATTGGAAAATCAATTACCCAAAGAGGAATATAACGATGATATTCTATCACATTTAAATCTTGACCAATTTTATTACGTAACATCCCTAATATATTGGAAGAAAAATTTTTATGATGGAGAATGAACAAATACTCATCTTTTTCTCTGGATTTATTATAAAATATTTTATCTCTTAATTCATGGATTAATGTCATACTATCTTGAGTAATTTGTTGAATTTTACAATGTTCCCAATTCAATTGTCTTAATTGACACTGATCTTTTATATACATCTGATATGCTTCTATTTTTTGTGGTGTCAATTTTATAAAAAAATCAGCAGGGATATGAAAGGCAGATATCCTATATTCTTCATCAAAAGATGGAAATAAACGACGCTTTTCTTCTTGTTGTAACATATTGGTTATTTCTGTAATCTCTATGGGATTACGTAAATCAGGTTTTGAAGATCCAAAACGAGTTACTGCTTCAGTATAAGTCATTTCATGAAACGTTCCTAAGTCTACCTTTTTGATATGCCACCATAAATTTCTTATTAATTTTTCTGTTATTTGACGTATTTGATGAGCATTCATAAAAGAAGCTTCGATATCAATTTGAGTAAATTCCGGTTGACGATCAGCACGTAATTCCTCATCACGAAAACATTTGACAATCTGATAATAACGATCGAATCCGGCTATCATAAGAAGTTGCTTAAATATCTGTGGAGATTGAGGTAAGACATAAAATTTTCCTTTATATTTACGACTAGGTACTAAATAATCACGTGCTCCTTCAGGAGTAAATTTCGTTAAAAAAGGAGTTTCAATATTTATAAACCCTTCATGCTCCATAAAACGATGAATAAAACTAGTAATCTTTGCGCGTGTTCTGATTCTATCAATCATTTCAGGACAACGAAGATATAAATAACGAAATTTTAATCTCTGTTCTTCTGTATGATTCTGATCATTACAATCAAGAGGTAATGGATCAGAATCACTTAATATTACTATCTCACTCGCTATAACTTCTATCTCTCCAGTCGACATACAATTATTTATTTGTTTCAATGGACGTTTTTGAACGATTCCTATAATTTTTATACAGAATCCATTTCTGATCTTATTAACAATATTAAAAAGTAGATTATTCTTAATCGATACTTGTACTATCCCTTCTCTATCACGTAAATCAATAAAAAATAAACGTCCCAAATTACGTATTTTATTAACCCATCCGTATAGAATGACTTTTTGATTAATATGAGTGATATTTAGTTGACCACAATATATACGCATTATTCAAATTCCCTTCCATACTAAAATTTTTAATATAATCAAATGATTAAGCATTCTTATTTTTCACGAATTCTTTTGATATTAGCACCCATATTACGCAGTTTATTTTCAAGGCTCTCATATCCACGATCTATATGATAAATACGATCTACTACGGTCATGCCTTCCGCAATACAACCAGCTAATACTAAACTAGCCGATGCACGTAAATCCGTTGCCATTACTTGAGCACTATATAAATTTTCTACGCCATAACAGATAATTGTATTACTTTCTATTTTGGCATGTGCACCCATACGTATAAGCTCGGGTATATGCATAAAACGATTTTCAAAAATCGTTTCCGTAATAAAACCTGTTCCCTTAGCAATAAGATTTAATAAACTAAATTGTGCTTGCATATCCGTAGGAAATCCAGGATATGGAGCGGTACAAATTCTAATGGCATTAGGACGTTTATTATGCATATTTAGACTAATCCAATTAGATCCCGTTTTAATATCTGCACCTGCTTCATTTAATTTTTTTAGTACAATACTCAGTGTATTCGGATCAATTTTATGACAAACAACCTGACCTCTAGAAATAGCAGCCGCTACTAAAAATGTACCTGCTTCAATACGATCAGGTAATATACGATATATTCCTCCTCTAAGTCTACGAACTCCCTTAATAGCAATTCGACTACTACCTGCACCACTAATTTTTGCTCCTAAAGTAATAAGAAAATTAGCTGTATCAATTATCTCTGGTTCTCTAGCGGCATTTTCAATAATAGTCGTACCTTCAGCCAAGGTGGAAGCACTCATAATAGTTACTGTAGCACCAACACTAATCTTATTCAGAACAATATGAGTCCCACGAAGTCTATGCCCATTTATCGATGCTTTAATGTATCCATTTTCAAGTTTGATACGTGCTCCTAATTGCGTTAACCCACACGTATGCAGATCTACTGGACGTGCCCCAATAGCACAACCCCCAGGTAAAGATACTTTAGCTTTGCCAAATCGAGCGACTAAAGGTCCTAATGCCCAAATAGAAGCACGCATTGTTTTTACTAAATCATATGGAGCACAGTATATATTAATATTACTAGCATCAACTTGAATAGATCCATTTCTCTTAATTTTTGCCCCCATCCAACTTAATAATGTAAGAGCGGTTTCTATATCTTTTAGTTTAGGTATATTAAAAATTTCTACTGGTTCTTCTGCTAAAATTGTTGAGAACAAAATAGGTAATGCAGCATTTTTCGCTCCAGAAATCGTTACTTCTCCGATTAATTTAGTAGGACCCCATATATGTAATTTATCCATAAAAAATTTGACTCTTTATATTTAGTTATTTCTAATAGCATGAGGAATTACAGTATAATATCACTATAATTTTGATGATTTTTCCATTCATCTGGTGTTAATGTTTTGATGGAGACAGCATGTATCTGTTTATTGATAATAAATTCCATCAACAACGAATAAATTACTTGTTGTTTTTCCACATAACTCATATTTCTAAATATCTTACTAATAGCAACTATTTGAAAATGGTTCCCATCTCCTTTGACAAATATCTGATCCAAATCTAAGTTTTTTTTTAATATTTCTACTATTTCATGTTCTTTCACAGTATAGACCCTACTCTATTATAATCCATAAATTTTAATCCACCCTTAAATGATACATCAATCAACTCATATGTTATCATTAAAAATTGTACGGAATAATAAATTAATTAGAAAGCTGATATAACCAATACGTTACTTTGCTATTGCTTTTTTTTCTTTTCATTCTCCAATTCATAGGAACGTTCAAATAAGATATCTCATATTCTGATTCTATATAAATCCATGCGTCTCTTTTTAATAAACGATATAAATTAAGTAAATATATTGTTTTCTCTATCAACCCCTGATAAAAAGGGGGATCTATAAAAACTAGATCAAAAATTTTATTAGATTGTTTCATCCAATGTAAAGTATTAGTTCTTACTACTATAGCGATGTTTTTTTCAATTTGTAATGTTTGAAGAATCTTGCATATTTGATTACTATAATGAAAATTTTTTTCTAGAAATATAACACTAGCAGCATATCTTGATAATGCTTCTAATCCTAACGCACCACTACCAGCAAAACAATCTAAGCAATGTGCACCATTTATTTTAGGTGTTAACCAATTGAAGATTGTTTCACGCATTCTACTAGTAGTTGGTCTTAAATTCTCACAAGACAAAACTGGAATTTTACGATTTTTCCACCTCCCACCTATAATACGAATAGAACCAGAAAAATGAATATTTCTATGGAAAACAATATTTCTTTTCATCAACAAATTTTAAACCTTTGATAAGATAATGACTAATCTCTATTTAATATTTGAATAAAAATATCAAACAAAGTACAGTAAAAGTTTCAATACACTTTTTTATACTTCATTAAGGAAATCATACCTTGTTCATTAATAACAATCTCAATGAAAAAAAACAATCAGAGATGACTGAATCTTCTCAAAAGAAGACACCATTTCTTTTTAAATTAAGAAATTCTTTGTCAAAAGTACGCCAAGTTTTAGGTCATAAAATTATGACTTTATGCTTAGGTCAACAAGTTAATACAGATTTTTTTGAAAAAATTGAAGAAAGTTTATTAATCGCTGATTTTGGCGTAAAAACGACCCATCTCATTATAGAGTATCTCATAAAAATGACTCAATATAATCGAGTCACAAATACAGAAACCGTCTATACTCTTCTTCAAGAAAAAATGAAGAATATGCTATCCAAAATAGAAAAACCTTTAATTATAACGTCAGATAACGTCCCTTTTATTATTTTAATTATTGGTGCGAATGGGGTTGGTAAAACTACTACTATCGGAAAATTAGCTAACAAGTTAACTAGTGAAGGAAAAAAAGTTCTTCTTGCTGGAGGCGATACGTTTCGTGCAGCAGGCAAAGAACAATTACAAATATTAGGCGAAAGTAATCGAATACCTGTGATTACTAGAGAATATAGTAATGACGCGGCATCTGTTATATTTAATGCAATGCATATAGCTAAAAAGCAACATTACGACATATTAATTATAGATACTGCAGGACGATTACACAATAAGATTAATTTAATGAATGAAATGAAAAAAATTATTAGAGTGATAAAAAAAATAGATATTGAAGCTCCCCATGAAGCGATGCTAATTATAGATGCCAGTATAGGACAAAACTCCTTAAGTCAAATTTCTTCTTTTAATGAATTTATCCCCTTGACCGGTATTACCATAACAAAATTAGATGGGACTGCAAAGGGTGGCGTAATTTTTACTATTGCGGATCAATTTGGGATTCCAGTACGTTATATAGGTACTGGTGAAGATATGAAGGATATACAAGTTTTTAAATCCGAACAATTTGTCGATTTTATTTTTCCTAAACTAGGGTAGTCAAACTAGGGTAGTCAACCACCATAAAATTGAGCTTTATTTTTGAACATTCGCTAATATTAGTTTAACGACACGTGAGTTTCCTGAAATAATATGACCCGAAGAAAGATAAGCCTGTTTGCCATAAAAATCAGTGGTTAATCCTCCTGATTCACGTACTATTAACTCTCCACCACTATATAAATTATATAAGTCTTGACAAATTTGAAACACACCATCAAGCCTACCTGCAGCAACATATGCTAAATCTAATGTAATAGATCCAGTATATCTAAAATGAACATATTGTTTAAATAATTTTTTTAATATTCTCCAATAATTATATTGGGATTGGGGCGGATTTTTACTATCTATCTTTATTCCTAGAGATAAAATAGCTCCATTTAGACTATAAGCCGAACCTATTCTTAGTCTATATCCGTTTAATTGAGCACCACATCCACGCTTTGCACTAAATAGTTCATTACGTATTGGATCATAAATCACTGCAATCTCAATTTGACCTTTAATATATACTGCAACGGAAATAGAAAAATAAGGAAATCCATTAAAAAAATTGGTAATATTATCTATTGGATTAATTATCCATTGAATAGCCTTTTCTCTAGAAGATGGGTTTGGATATACTCGATCGAGTATTAAATGTTGAGGATAAAAACGATGAATAGTTTGAGACATTAATTTAGTAACTTCTCTACTAATATAGTGAGCAGAATCCTCTATATTTTTTCTTTCAATTTTAAAAGAATCATAATATCTAGAGAGAAAATTTCCTGCTGAACGTACTGTACGAATAGCAATATTGAGGATTGGAGACATTTTATAATTACCTGATGAAAATCTATCAATAAAAATATATTCTTTCTTCTAAAGAGAAAGAGAGAGAGTATATATATAACATGTTTGTCTTCATTTGGAAAGTAATCAAAAAGAGGAAAAACTCATATGAAATTACCAATTTATCTAGATTATGCCGCTACTACACCAGTAGATCCTCGTGTTGCAAAAAAAATGATGCAATATCTAACTTTAGAAGGAATATTTGGTAATCCCTCTTCGCGTTCTCATCTATATGGATGGCAAGCAGATGAAGCAGTAGACATCGCACGTAATCAAATTGCTCATACTATTGGAGCTGATATTCGTGAAATCATCTTTACATCAGGAGCGACCGAGTCTAATAATCTCGCTATTAAGGGAGCAGCTTATGCTAATTTTCATAAAGGAAGACATATTATCACCAGCATGATAGAACATAAATCTGTCTTAGATAGTTGTACAAAATTAGAACAAGAAGGATTTAAGCTTACTCTTTTAAAACCCTTATCTAATGGACTAATTACATTAAAACAATTACAAGATTCTTTACTGAATGATACTATTTTAGTATCCATCATGCATGTTAACAATGAAATTGGTGTGATTCAAGACATTTATGCATTGGGAAAATTATGTCGTGAAAATAATATATTGTTTCATGTAGATGCAACACAAAGTATAGGAAAATTGCCTATTGATTTAAAAAAAAATTCCTTTATAGATTTCATGTCTTTTAGTGGTCATAAAATATATGGACCAAAGGGGATTGGTGTATTATATATCAGTAGAAAGCCATGGGTTAAAATTACACCACAAATACATGGCGGAAATCATGAAAGAGGAATGCGTTCTGGAACATTACCAGTACATCAAATCGTAGGTATGGGTGAAGCTATTCGGATCGCATCAGAAGAAATGCATACCGAAATGCCACGATTACATCTATTACGTAACTTATTATGGGAAAAATTAAAACAAATTCCAGGAATACAACTCAATGGTGATTTAGTAAACAGTATTGCAACTATCATCAATATCAGTTTTAGCTCTATAGATGGGGAGGCTTTAATTCTCATGTTAAAAGATGTAGCTATTTCATCTAGTGCGGCTTGTACTACAGCTACATTGGAATTCTCCCATGTATTACACGCATTGCATACTAATCCAAAAAAATCAGTAATGAATAATAGTCCTATACGTATTTCTATCGGACGTTTTACTACAAAAGAAGAAATTGATTTTGCGGCCGATCATATTTATAATGTAGTCTTACAATTATCTCAATTCTATCTTTAACAACTACATATCCTTTTGTATGGATACTATTTTATTATCTATTACATCTAATTTTATGGGTTTTCCAGGTAATAATTTTCCAGATAACATTTGATACGATAAAAAATTTTCAATTTTTTGTCGTATAGAACGTTTTAAAGGACGAGCTCCATATATCGAATCAAAACCAGACATTCGCAATACTGAATATACTTCTTCACTTATAGTAATAGGTGAATATCCTTTTTCTTCTAGTCTATTCATTAATCCTTGGAGTTGTATTCTAATAATTTCATTAATATGTTCCTGATTTAAAGGATGAAAAACAACGATTTCATCAATTCTATTAATAAATTCCGGACGGAAATGCCGATTGACAATATTAAGAACCATATGTTTCATTTCGTTATAGTCTATGTCCCAAAATCTATCTTGAATTAGATCAGAACCCAGATTAGAAGTCATACTAATAATGGTATTACGAAAATCTACTGTTCTACCTTTACTATCCGTTAGCCTACCATCATCTAATACTTGTAATAATATATTAAAAATATCTGGATGTGCCTTCTCTATTTCATCTAACAAAATAAGAGAGTATGGTCTATTACGAATAGCTTCGGTAAGAAATCCTCCCGATTCATAACCGATATATCCAGGAGGGGCACCGACTAACTTCGCAATAGAATGTTTCTCCATAAATTCGGACATATCGAGACGAACCATAGTATTATCATTACTAAACATAAAATTAGCTAATGCTTTACATAACTCTGTTTTCCCTACTCCGGTTGGACCAAGAAAGAGAAAAGAACCAATCGGTCTATTTGTATCGGATAACCCTGCTCGACTACGACGAATCGCATGAGATACGGCTTCTACTGCTTCTTTTTGTCCAATTATTCTCTTATGCAATTCTTTTTCCATATGTAATAATTTTTCTTTCTCAATTTCTAACATTTTGGATACCGGAATACCGGTCCATTTTGCTAAGGTTTCTGCTATTTCTTTATCGGTAACACGGCTACGAATGAGACGTGCCATCTTTTTTGATTGAGATAGAATTATTTCCAGTTTTCTTTCAATTTCTGGAATGATACCATATTGTAGCTCTGACATTTTGGCTAAATCACCTGTACGTCGAGCTTGTTCTATAGAAATTCTTGCTTTTTCTAATTCATATTTTAAATTTTGAACTTTTAATAAAGAACGTTTTTCTGTATTCCACTGTGAATATAAAGCAGCATAAGAGGATTCTTTTTCTAAAATTTCCTTTTTTAAGGAGTCAAGACGTTTAACACTTCTTTCATCTAATTCTTTTGATTCTTTTTCTAAAGCTTTTTTTTCTAATTTTAGCTGAACAATACGACGATCCAAACGATCAAGTTCTTCTGGTTTAGAATCAATCTGTATGCGAATGCTAGAAGCAGTTTCATCAATCAGATCAATTGCTTTATCTGGTAAGTTACGATCAGTAATATATCTCGCAGATAACGTGGCAGCTGCTACAATCGCAGTATCCGTAATTTGTACATGATGATGTAATTCGTAACGTTCTTTTAATCCTCTTAAAATTGCAATTGTATCCTCTATACTAGGTTCAATAACAAGGACTTTTTGAAATCTTCTTTCTAATGCCGCATCTTTTTCAATATACTGACGATATTCATCCAAGGTAGTAGCACCTACACAATGTAATTCACCTCTGGAAAGAGCAGGTTTTAACATATTTCCAGCGTCCATCATTCCATCTATTTTTCCTGTACCAATAATGGTATGTAATTCATCTATAAATAAAATAATATTTTTTTCTGATTGTTTAATCTCATTAAGTACCCTTTTCAAACGTTCTTCAAATTCACCTCTATATTTAGTACCAGCTAACAAAGCACCCATATCTAAAGATAGTAGACGACTATTTTTCAAACCATCTGGAACTTCATTATTAACAATACGTTGTGCCAATCCTTCAACAATAGCCGTTTTTCCTACCCCAGGCGCTCCAATTAATACAGGATTATTTTTTGTTCTTCTCTGTAATACTTGAATAGTTCGACGAATTTCTTCATCACGACCAATAATAGGATCCAATTTTCCTTTTTCTGCTTGTTCCGTTAAATCTATAGAAAAATATTTCAGTATCGGTTTGTTATCTGCATATTGATCATTCATTTACTTCCCTCTTTTTACTTCCCCAATTAAGAAAAGGAGTGAATCTAGATTGTAGAGATTAATAGAAAATATCTATAAATTCTGTTTTTTATTCCTTTACTTGGAACTAAAATAGATATGCTTTTATTTTTTAAACGTCTCCATTAGGGAGAGATTCGGCGAGAGAGGATTTGAACCTCCGACCTACTGGTCCCAAACCAGCCGCGCTACCAAACTGCGCCACTCGCCGATAAAAAATTATAGAAAACATCTTATACTGCGAAGAGAGGGAATCGAACCCTCACGCCCAATACGACACTAACACCTGAAACTAGCGCGTCTACCTATTCCGCCATCTTCGCATATTCATTTATGTTATGGAATGGATGGGTGATTGATGGGAATCGAACCCACGACTACTGGAATCACAATCCAGGGCTCTACCAACTGAGCTACAATCACCAAAAATTATAGTCACGCCTGACAGGATTCGAACCTGATACTTCTACCTCCGGAGGGTAGCGCTCTATCCAATTGAGCTACAGGCGCAATTCTATTAAAATATAAAGAAAATAATAAAATTTTATTTTTGAGATGTCTAGCTATTTTTATAAAAATTGTACACTATTCGATGATGTTTATTGAATCTTCTACTTTATATACTCAAGGAGGGATTGCAACAAATCTTTAAAAGAGAAGAAAGAATATTAAAGAGTTAGGAACGCTTCATCATATCAAAGAATTCATCATTAGTTTTAGTCATAGCTAATTTATTAATTAGAAATTCCATTGCCTCAATTTCTCCCATAGGATGCATAATTTTTCTCAGAATCCACATTTTCTGAAGTTCCTCTGGAGTGGTCAGAAGTTCTTCTTTTCTTGTTCCAGAACGATTATAATCAATAGCGGGAAAAACACGTTTTTCTGCGATTTTACGAGATAAATGTAATTCCATATTACCAGTACCCTTAAATTCTTCATAAATAACTTCATCCATTTTTGATCCGGTATCAATTAAAGCGGTAGCAATTATTGTAAGACTTCCTCCTTCTTCCATATTACGTGCTGCACCGAAAAAACGTTTAGGACGATGTAAAGCATTGGCATCTACTCCTCCTGTTAATATTTTACCTGAACCCGGAATAACTGTATTATAAGCACGTGCTAATCTGGTTATAGAATCTAATAAAATAATAACATCTTCTTTATGTTCTACTAATCTTTTTGCCTTTTCTATAACCATTTCAGCTACTTGAACATGTCTAGATGCAGGTTCATCAAAGGTAGATGCGATCACTTCCCCTTTGACTAGACGTTGCATTTCAGTTACTTCTTCAGGACGTTCATCTATTAATAATACTATTAAGATACAATCAGGATAATTATAGGCGAGACCTTGTGCAATATTTTGTAGTAATATAGTTTTACCAGCTTTAGGAGGGGCTACAATTAATCCACGTTGCCCTCTACCAATAGGAGAGGCTAAATCTAATACACGAACAGTTAAATCTTCAGCAGAACCATTCCCTCTTTCCATACGTAAACGAGAATTAGCATGGAGTGGTGTCAAGTTTTCAAAGAGAATTTTATTACGAGCATTTTCTGGCTTATCGTGATTCACTTCATTCACTTTTAATAATGCAAAATATCGCTCTCCTTCTTTAGGAGGTCTAATTTTACCAGAAATAGTATCACCAGTACGCAGATTAAACCGACGAATTTGACTGGGTGAAACATAAATATCATCTGGACCAGCGAGATAAGAACTATCACTCGATCGCAAAAATCCAAATCCATCTTGCAGTATCTCTAATACACCGTTTCCAAATATATCCTCTCCACTTTTAGCATGTTGTTTAAGAATGGAGAAAATAATATCTTGTTTACGTAACCGTGCCAAATTTTCTATTCCCATATTTTCACCAAGAACAACTAGTTCAGAAACTGGGGTATTTTTTAATTTAGTAAGATTCATAATGATAGGTTCTTTTCTAACCTTGGGGGATTGAAGAATGATCTTAATTGGATTGTATAACTATAGATTGTTAATTGACTGAATAATCCTTCTCTAGCTATCTATTCAGAACTATATAGATGTTCTTAAAAATGTCATTAACTGTTCTTTAGAACAGGATCCAGTTTTATTAGCTATAACTTCTCCATTACGAAAAAGTAATAGTGTAGGAATACTTCTAATATTATATTTATTTGCAATACTAGTATACTCACTAACATTCAATTTAGCTATAATTAGATTTTTATCAAAATCTTTACAAATTTCATCTAAAATAGCAGAAATTTGTTTACAAGGAGCGCACCAATCTGCCCAAAAATCGACAAGACAAGCTGTGTCTGATTGTAACACTACCTTATCAAAATTTTTATCATTAAGATAAATAATCTTATTATCAACATTATTCATAATAATTATCCTTTTATTTAAATATTAACATTTAAAGCAAACTAATCAAAAGTATACCACTATTAAAATTTATAAAATAAACTAAATTACATTAGTTATAATATAACTTTTTTAAGTTCTTCATATAAGGTTTAAGCACTTTGGGTATTTCAATCCCTCCATCTGGTAATTGGTAATTTTCTAATATTGCTGCTAATGTACGTCCTACGGCAAGACCAGATCCATTTAAAGTATGTAATAGATATAATTTTTTATTTCCTTTTATACGATATCGGGCATGAATACGACGTGATTGAAAATCTGATACATTAGAACATGAAGAGACTTCATAATACCTTTTTTCATAAGGAAACCAAACCTCTAGATCATATGTTTTACATGAAGCAAAACTTAATTCTCCAGCACATAACAATATTTTACGATACGGTAAATCAAGTAACTGTAGAACTTTTTCAGCATGAAGTGTAATAGCTTCTAAGGCTTCCATGGATTTTTGAGGTTGGACTATTTGTACTAATTCGACTTTATCAAATTGATGCATACGTATTAAGCCACGGGTATCTTTCCCATATGCTCCAGCTTCAGCACGAAAACATGGGGTATGAGCAACCATTTTTAATGGTAACATTTTTTCTTCTATTATCTCATTTCGAATTAAATTTATTAAGGGTACTTCTGCTGTGGGTATAAGGGTATAACGATTATTTTTTTTCTCATTGATAATATGAAAAAGTTCATCCTCAAATTTAGGTAATTGTCCTGTCCCATATAATGATGTTTGATTAACTAAATAAGGTAAATAGTATTCTTTATATCCATGTTTTTCAACATGCAAATCTAACATAAATTGTATTAATGCACGGTGTATCTTTGCAAGATCTCCACACATTACTACAAAACGAGAACCAGCAATTTTGGAAGCAACTGAAAAATTTAATTCATATCCCATCATTTTTCCTAATGAGGTATGATCTCGTAAAAGAAAATTATATTGTTTGATCTTTCCCCATCTTAATACTTCTTTATTATTATTTTTATGTAATCCATCCGGTATACTATCATCTGGAATATTAGGTATCGACATTAAATCATTTTGAATTGTTTCTCGTAGCATAGCAAGTTGTAATTTAACTTGATCTAAATTATGATTAATTTGATTCATCTTTGAACGAAAAAAATCGATATTTTCTCCTCTAATTTTAGCATAACCGCTCTCTTTAGACCAACTATTACGTTGTTCTCTTAAACTGTCATTTTCTTTTTGTAATTGTTTTCTACTGGCTTCTTTTTTTTTAATATTTTCAATATCTAATTGATATTGTCTTCGTTGCAATTTTTTAGCAGTCGTTTCTAATTCATAACGTAATAAATTAGGATCAATCATATGAATTTCCATTCTCCATTCGTTACCAATATAATAAGTTTTTTATGGAATGTCTAAGAGCAGCGTTCTAAATATAGCAATTGATTATATCATGAATCAATTTACTATGATGATAATAATCACTATACACTAAAGGATAAACCACAACTACATGTATGTTGTGCATTAGGATTTTTAATAATAAATCGTGATCCCTCTAGTTCCTCCTTATAATCTATTAATCCACCAATAAGATATTGAAAACTCATTGGATCGATGATCAAAAATACTCCTTTTTCTTCAAAAATATAGTCACCTTCATTTATAGTCTTATCTAACATAAATCTATATTGAAATCCACTACACCCTCCTCCTATAATATATATACGCAATTTCATTTCAGATTTTTTTTCACTTTGAATAATATCATGAATTCTCTTTGCTGCAGTATCGGTAATTTGGAAGATCTTTTTCATAAAATTTATCCAATATTATTTTCCCTATAATATTTTTTATATCTAAGAAATTTAATTATATTAAATTTTTTTAATGTAATGATAGTATTTTTTAAATACTATATAATAGAGTTAATCACATTCTATTTTTAATACAAAATGAAACCATATCTTAAAGACAAGAAAATAAACACTCCTACTCCTAGTATGCAACAATACATACAACTTAAAAAAAAGTATTCCGATATGCTTTTATTTTATCGTATGGGAGATTTCTATGAACTTTTTTATGAAGATGCAAAAAAAATTTCTAATTTAATTAATATTACTCTAACTAAAAGAGGAATATATGATGGGAAACCAATTCCTATGGCTGGTATACCCTATCATGCACTAGATAATTATTTAGCAAAATTAGTTGCGTTAGGGGAATCAATAGCTATTTGTGAACAAATAGGAGATTCAAAGAAAGCAGGAAGTTTAATAGAAAGACGTGTAGTACGTATTGTCACTCCTGGAACTTTAAGCGATGAAGCATTAATGGATGAAAAACAAGATAATCTTCTGGCTGCTATATGGTATGAAAAAGAAAAATTTGGATATGCAACATTAGATGTCTCATCTGGTCGTTTTATTATATCAGAAATAGATAATCAAGATAATATGGTTGCAGAATTGCAACGCACTAATCCTGCTGAAATTCTTTATCCCGAAACAATACGAAAGTTTACCTTCTTAGAGAATTATCGAAATATACGTTATCGACCAATATGGGAATTTGATTTGAGTACAGCATATAAACAATTAAATAGGCAATTTAATACAAATAACTTACATGGTTTCGGTGTTGAAAAAGCAAAGATAGCATTATGTGCTGCTGGATGCCTATTACAATATGTTAAGGATACTCAATGTATTTCATTACCCCATATTTCATCAATATCTTTAGAAAATAAAAAAAATATAATAGTAATGAATGCTACTACTCAGAAAAATTTAGAATTAACTAAAAATTTACAGGGAGGAACCCAAAATACATTATTAGATATTCTTGATCGTACTATAACTCCCATGGGAAGTCGTATGTTAAAACGTTGGATACATACTCCTATTCGTAATAGATGTATGTTAATACATCGTCAAAGGAGTATAGTGATACTACAAGAAACATTCATCAAAATAAGAAAAATATTGACGAAAATACAGGATTTAGAACGTATATCTTCTCGTATTGCACTAAAATCAGCAAGACCACGTGATTTTACGCGTATGCGTTATGCCTTGAAACAATTTCCTCTTATTCAAGAATTGTTCAAAAACTATTCTGAAACACATCTGAAAAATATAGTATATCATATTGGATATTTTGAATCGTTATATCAGCTCTTAGAAAGAGCTATTGTAGAATTTCCACCAGCTGTATTACGTGAAGGCGGAGTAATTGCATCGGGCTATAATAATGAACTGGATAAATGGCGTACTATATCTAGAGATTGTACATCTTATCTACACGATTTAGAAAAGAAAGAGCGCAAAAATACGGGGATAGATACTTTAAAAATTACATATAATAGAGTACATGGATATTATATACAAATTCATCGCAGTCATAATCATTTGATCCCAAATTACTATATACGTAAGCAAACATTAAAAAACTTTGAACGCTATACTATTCCAGAATTGAAGGAATATGAAAAAAACGTACTACTTGCACAAGATAAAATCCTTTCTCTTGAAAAAGAACTATATAATGGATTATTTGATTTTTTTATTCCATACTTAGGTGCACTTCAAAGAAGTGCACGTTCATTAGCAGAACTAGATGTATTAAGTAATTTAGCGGAACGTGCTATATCTTTAAACTATGTTTGTCCTAATATTAGCAAAGAGACAGGTATAAAAATTATAGCTGGTCGTCACCCCGTTATAGAACAAAAAATAAAAAATCAAACATTTATACCTAATTCATTAAATTTATCACAAAAAGAAAGAATGCTAATGATTACTGGACCTAATATGGGAGGCAAAAGTACCTATATGCGTCAAAATGCATTAATCGTATTATTAAGTTATATAGGAAGTTTTGTCCCAGCCAATGAAGCTATTATAGGTCCTATCGATCAAATTTTTACTCGTATAGGTGCATCTGATGACTTATCTTCTGGACGTTCTACTTTTATGGTCGAGATGACTGAAACCGCTAATATTTTGAATAATGCTACTAAAGATAGTCTTATTTTAATGGATGAAATTGGTAGAGGTACCTCTACTCATGATGGGTTATCCTTGGCATGGTCTTGTGCAGAAGAGTTAATTCAACGTCAATCTATGACTCTCTTTTCTACACATTACTTTGAACTTACGCAACTTCAAAATAAACATCCACTAATAAAAAATGTACATTTAAATGCATTAGAACATAACCAATCTCTAATTTTTATGTATAATGTTAAAGATGGTGCTATTGACAATAGTTATGGATTAGCAGTGGCAGCTCTAGCTGGTGTTCCTGCTAATGTCATAGAAAGAGCAAGAAAAAAATCTTATGAATTAGCTAAAAAAAATACTTTATATGAAGAAAATAGAAGTAGTCAACATCATTATCATCTCTTCTATCAAAAATCTATGGAAAAATCGATTATAAATTTAATCGATCGTTTAGATCTGGATAATTTTACCCCTCATAAAGCACTTAATTGGTTATATTTTTTAAAAAAAAGGATTAATAACAAAATACAAAAATAATAATGATCTCTTCCTTCTTTTCTATTCCTTGGTTGCGGCTTTAAAAGCTTCTGTCATAACATTATAAAAATTCTTTTCTTCTTGAAATTTATTTTTTGTTTGATCGTTTTTATTATTTTCTATTTCTTTTTCCTGAATTAGGGATAAATTTATCAAGCGATTTTTCCTATCTACACCAGACAATTTGACATCTATATTATCACCTATTTTTAAATAATTTTGATAGGATAGTTGCTCTTCCTTAGGAAGGAAGCGTTCTAATTCCGATTGGGGGATTCTTCCTTCTATCCCATATGCTAATTCTACTACAATTTCTTTTTTATCAGGATCAAAAGCAGTGACTTTTCCACATATGACTGAACCTTTCTTATTGCTTGAAATATAATGATTAAAAGGATCTTCAACCAATTGTTTAATACCTAAAGAAATACGTTCTCTTTCTATATCAACTTGTAATACCATCGTTTCAATTTCATCACCTTTTTTATAAGTACGTGCAGCTTCCTCTCCTGGGATATTCCAGGATATATCCGAGAGATGTACTAGACCATCAATCCCTCCTTCTAATCCAATAAATAGACCAAAATCAGTAATAGATTTAATTTGTCCTATAACATGGTCACCTTTATTATAATTTTTAGCAAATTGTTGCCAAGGATTATTTCTACATTGTTTAATACCTAAAGAAATACGACGTCTTTCTTCATCAATGTCTAGAATCATTACTTCTACAATATTACCTACACTTACTACTTTAGATGGATGAATATTTTTATTTGTCCAGTCCATCTCCGAGACATGCACCAGTCCCTCTATCCCTTCTTCTATTTCCACAAAACAACCATAGTCAGTTAAATTGGTTACACGACCACTTAAACGCATATTGGATTTATAACGTTTTTTTATAGAAAACCATGGATCTTCGTGGAGTTGTTTGAGCCCTAATGAAACACGCACACGTTCTTTATCAAATTTTAGAACCCTTACACAAATTTCATCTCCAACATTAACAATTTCACTAGGATGCTTAATACGCTTCCATGTCATATCAGTTATATGTAGTAAGCCATCAATACCACCTAAATCTACAAAGGCACCATAGTCAGTTAAATTTTTAACAATACCATTAATTTTTGTACCTTCTTTTAATTTATCAATTAATTGATCACGTTCCTGATTATTTTCAGATTCAATAATAGCACGACGAGATACAACAATATTATTACGCTTTTGATCTAATTTAATTAGTTTAAATTCAAGATCTTTATTTTCTAAATGAAAAGTATCACGTATTGGACGAATATCTACTAAAGATCCAGGTAAAAAAGCACGTATTCCATTTAAATCAACAGTAAATCCTCCTTTAACCTTCCCATTAATTTTACCAATAACTTTTTCGGATTTCTCATAAGCTCTCTCGAGATTAATCCACATTTCATGACGTTTAACTTTGTCACGAGATAATAAGGTTTCACCAAATCCACCTTCTATAGCATCGAGTGCAACATCGACTTGATCCCCAACCTGAATTTCTAATTCACCTTTATCATTATAAAATTGATCGATAGGAATAGTTGCTTCAGACTTTAATCCAGCATCAACTAAAACTAGATCTTTTGCTATAGAAATAATAGTACCTCGAATAATAGAACCCGGACGAGTTTCTATTTCTTTTAATGAAGCTTCAAAAAGCTGAGAAAACGATTCTGTCATATTTAATAATCTGCATGTTTAAAATTAAAATAAAATTATTTCCATAAGGAAATATCAGTGTCATTTCTAGTATTTACAAATATCCTAAAACATATTTAATATGTTTTAATACTACTTTTATTACGTTATCTATACTCAAATATGTAGAATCGAGTATAAATGCACCATAAGCTGGAATCAACGGTGCTATATTACGATTACAATCTCTCTTATCTCTTTCCTGTATTTTAGATAAGAGAGATTGAAGATTAACACTAAAACCTAATTTTTGCAACTGTCGCATACGACGATTTGCTCTTTCTTCTGAAGATGCATAGAGAAATATTTTTACGGGAGCATCGGGAAAGACGGTCGTTCCAGTATCACGACCATCCGCAATTAGACCAGGAGGAAGACGAAATGCACGTTGTTGATATAATAGTACATTACGTACTCTAGGGAAGACAGCAATTCTAGACGCAATATTTCCAACAATTTCATTGCGAATAGATAAATTTACATTTTCACCATTTAATATTATATCCAATTTTTCTTTATTGACTATAAAACGTACTTCTAACTGGGAAGCTAGCTGAACTAAATTTTCTTCATTAATATCCAAAGTAAAACGGTGACGTAATAATGATAAGGCTAATACTCTATACATAGCTCCAGAATCTAGTGAATGCCATTTAAGTATATTGGCAAGAGCTTTACATAATGTTCCCTTTCCTGATCCACTTGGTCCATCTATAGTAACTACTGGAACGTTACTTATCATTATTCTCTCCTTCTTTTCTCCTTTAGAAGAAAGATTCTAAATTTATATAGAATCGATAATTTTTATTTGAAAAATGAAATATTCGCTAATTGTTTAAAAAAATTAGGAAAAGTTTTATTAGTACATGCTGGATTCTCAATTGTTATTGGAATATTAGCTAGAGCTAATAAAGAAAAACACATAGCTATTCTATGATCATTATAGGTGTGAATTGTAGCAGGAATAAATATTGTAGGAGGTTTTACAGTAATAAAATCTTTTCCTTCAGTTACTGACGCACCAATTTTTCTTAATTCAATGGACATTGCTCTTAACCGATCCGTTTCTTTTATTCTCCAATTATAGATATTACGTAATGTTGTACTTTCACCGGTAGCAAATAACGCAACTATAGCGATCGTCATCGCTGAATCCGGAATTGCATTCATATCCATATCAATAGATTGTAAGCTCCCTCGAGTACACTCTATAAAATTTTCTCCCCATTTAATAATAGCTCCCATTTTTTCTAATACATTCGCAAAATAAATATCGCCTTGTATACTATTTTTTGTAATCCCTTTTACACGTACTGTTCCTCCACGGATAGCAGCTGCTGCAAGAAAATATGAGGCGCTTGAAGCATCTCCTTCAATAAAATACTCTCCAGGACTACGATACTGAGTAGCACCTTTTATATAAAAATTTTGGTACGTATCATCATGTTGTACTTCAATACCAAAATTTTTCATTAATGCTATAGTAATAGTAATATACGGTTTAGATACAAGATTTCCTACAATATGAATTGTACTATCTTCAGGAGCGAGAGGTGCCATCATTAATAATGCGGTAATAAACTGACTTGATAATTCACCATTAATAGTAATATGTCCACCTACATACCCTCCTCTTATACGAATAGGAGGATAGTTAATTTTTGATAAATAATCAATTTTTGCACCACCTTGTTTTAAGGCATCTATTAAATCTCCAATCGGTCTTTCTGTCATCCTTTTCTCACCGGTAAGAATAATATCTTTAGCATATAAAGATAATGCAGCAGTTAAAGGACGCAGTGCAGTACCTGCATTACCAAGAAATAATGTTAATTTACTATTACAATAGAGTGATCTACCTATTCCATCTATTTCACAAATCTTACCGTTATTGTAAAAACGATATATTATTCCAAGTTTTTTGAGAGCTTCTAGCATATAACGCACATCATCACTATCAAGTAAATTATAAATGCGTGTCGTTCCACTAGATTGTGCTGATAACAATAAAACACGATTAGAAAGACTTTTGGATCCCGGTAACGTTAACGTTCCATTTACTTTATTTATAGGTTGTAAAGTAATAAATTTTTGCATACTAGCTGCTCTATCCTCCATTCATGATATTACTAATTTTATTTTACTTTATAAAGTAAGATATTAACCATAACGACGTTCAAAATATTTCATAAAATCTACTAAGGCTTGTACTCCTTCCAAAGTAACGGCATTGTATAAAGATGCACGTACCCCTCCTAATATTTTATGACCTTTTAATGCATATAATCCGGCATTAAGTGATTCTTGAAAAAACATCTCCTCTAATTTTTTATTAATTATTTTAAATGGAATATTCATATAAGATCTGTTTAATGGATTAATATTATTAGAATAACATTCACTATTATCGATAGTTTGATATAATAATTTTGCTTTAGCCTGATTACGTTTACTTATTTCTAATAAACCTCCCTCAGATTTTAGCCATTTAAATACTAATCCTGCCAGATACCAAGCAAAAGTTGGTGGGGTATTAAACATAGAAGAATATTCATATAATAATTGATAATTTAAAACAGATGGAATTTCTTTCCTTGCTAATCCTAATAAATCTTCACGAATAATTAATACTGTTAATCCAGCAGGACCAATATTTTTTTGAGCACCCGCATAAATTATACCAAAACGACTAATATCTAAAGGAGCTGAAAGAATCATAGAGGAACAATCGGCTACTACTACTGTATTTTTTGTATCAAATATAGGTAAATCATGTATAGCTAAACCCTCTATTGTTTCATTTGGACAATAGTGTACATACGTACTATTGGTCGAAATTGGCCATTTTTTCATGGATTTAATGCCTAACATAGTATCATCTTGAACTAAGACATCAATAATTTTGGGATCACAGTATTTTTGTGCTTCTTGTGCTGCACAACGTGACCAATAACCACTAATAATATACTCTACATTATTTTTTTCATTATTAGTTATTAAATTCATTGGAACAGCTGCAAATTGAGCACGAGCTCCTCCCTGACAGAATAATATTTTATAATTATCAGGTACATTTAATAATTCACGTAAATCACTTTCCGATTCTTGTGCTATTTGTAAAAATTCTTTACTACGATGGCTAATTTCCATTATTGATACACCTAAATTATGCCAATTACATAGTTCTTTCTGTACTTTTTGTAATACTTGTATTGGTATAGCTGCCGGTCCAGCACTAAAATTAAAAATACGATTCATCTGTCTCACTCTTTTATGTGTGAAAAATTTATGTGAACACAAAGAAAAATAAAATATTTCAATTGTATTATAAATGAACTATCTGGATCTGGAATATTAACTAATAAATAATATATCTTCTTTCTTATGAAAAAAAAGTAGAAATAAAAAATTAGGGATATAATCTATCCATCACTGCTTTAGCTATATTAGGAGGTAGAAAAGATTGAACATTTCCACCATGTAACGCTACTTCTTTAATTAATGAAGAAGAGAGATAGGACAAGGATTCATTCGAAAATAGAAATATATTTTCTAGATTGGGCATTAAATGACAATTGATTCTCATTAATTGCATTTCAGATTCAAAATCTGAGGATATTCTTATTCCACGTATTAAGAGATTAGTATGTTGTCTACGAGCAAAATCTACTAATAAATCACTAAATCCCATTACCGTAACATTACTCAGATGTTGAGTAGCTTGAGTTGCTAATTTTACTCTTTCTTCAAGATTAAATAGTGGATGTTTACTTGGATTAGCAGCAATAGCCAAAACTATTTCACTAAAAATTTTAGCAGCACGCATTATTAAATCTAAATGGCCATTTGTCAGTGGATCAAAAGTACCAGGATAAATTACTTTTTTTACCATAGCAGATCATTCCTTAAAAATAATCATTTTTAATCTGAAATACAATAATTTTTAACTTTAAATATATTTAGGTAGATATATATTTTTCTAATATATGTAGTAAACGTTGTGTGACTCCCTGATGTTTCAATAAAAAATTGAAACCAATTTGACCACATTTTTTTCTATAATTCGTATTGATTAAGAGTGTTTTAATATGTTGAACTAACATCGATTCATTATTAACAATAATTAATACTCCCTCTTTTTGTAAACTATTACAAATATATTCAAAATTTTCAATATATGGTCCCATTAAAATAGGCAGAGAATGTATGACAGCTTCTAGTGGATTATGTCCACCACATTGGACCATACTTCCACCTATAAAGGCTATATCTGCCATTCCATATAGTAATATCAGGTCCCCTATTGTATCTCCTATTAGAACTTTTGTATCAAGCAATGGAATAATATTCTTACTCCATAGAATATATTGTAGATGTGATTGTTTAACAATTTTTTCTACTAAGAGAAAACGTTCCGGATGACGAGGAACTAAAATCAATAATAAATCAGGGAAATCATTTAATAATCTAGAATGTGCAGATAAGAGTATTCTTTCTTCTCCTGTATGTGTACTAGAGGCAATCCATATTGGTCTATTTGATATCCATTTTTTTCTTAAATTTTCTATATTTAACTTTAATTCAGAGGAAAGATTGACTTCAAATTTAAGATTACCAATGACTTTTAATTGATTGCTTTTGGCTCCTATTTCAATAAATCTTTTACTATGTGTTTCATCTTGTGCAACAATAAGAGTGATATCATGAAGAATTGATTTTATAAATTTATAAATTTTTTTGTAACCAATAATAGAACGATTAGATAGACGTGCATTAGCTATAATAATAGGTATTTTTCGATTATGTAATATTTTAATCAGATTCGGCCAAATTTCGGTCTCCATAATCACTACCAATTTTGGATTAACCTGATTTAAAAAACGATTTATTGATCCAGGTAAATCATAAGGTAAATATACATGACTGATTTCTGTATGAATTTTTTTTTGAACTTGCTCAGAAGCCGTAAGAGTACTTGTTGTGATTGTAATAGGTAAAGTAGGATAACGATTACGTAAAGCATGAATAAATGAAATTATCATGAGAGTTTCCCCTACTGATACAGCATGTATCATAATTCCATTGGATTTTACTTTTCCTGAACAGAATCCATAACGTTCAGACAAACGATTCCAATATGAGAAAGATAAGTTTTTTCTACTACGCCATAACAATCTAATAAGTATTAAAGGTTGTAATAAATATAGAATAATATTGTATATTATCATCATATTATTATAATATAATCTCTTTTCTATTATGGAAATATATTAGTAAATCAAACATAATTTGAAATTTATCTCTTGAGGAGTATCATGAAAAAAAATATTCATCCTAATTATAATCAAGTCATCGCAACTTGTTCTTGTGGCAATACCATTCCAATTTTTTCTACATTATCTCAAAATTTAAATTTGGATATATGTAATATATGTCATCCCTTTTATACAGGGAAACAACGTTTAGTTGATAATAAAGGCCGTGTAAATCTTTTTAATGAAAGATTTAAAAAAATAATTAACTAAGAAAATATTTAGAATTTATCTAATTTAATATTTTCTTCTATATTATCATTTTCGATAATATTATAATGGCGTAACATTGCATTTATATTAGGATCACGACCTCTAAAACGATAAAATAATACTGAGGGATCTTCTGATCCACCACAGGATAGAATATTATCTAGAAAAGATTGTCCAACATCCGGATTAAAAATTCCTTTTTCTTCAAATAAAGACCAAGCATCAGAAGATAAAACATTAGACCATAAATAACTATAATAGCCTGCAGCATAACCACCTGAAAAAATATGACTAAATGTATTAGGAAATCGACTCCATTCTACAGTAGGTAAAACTGATACTTCTTTTTTTACACTTTCTAGTAATTTTAAGTAATAATTATCTTGTAAATTATTTTGACAATGTAATCGAAAATCAAATAAACTAAGTTCTAACTGTCTTAAAAGAAATAAGGATGATTGATAAGTTCTTGTATATAAAAGTTGTTTTAATAAAGATGAAGGGATAGGCGAATCATCTTTATAATGACCAGAAATCAAAGACAATGCTTGTTCTGTCCAACAAAAATTTTCCATGAATTGACTAGATATTTCAATTGCATCCCAGGGGATCCCATCCGTTCCTGATATACCCAATATATCAATTGAGGTCATTATGTGATGTAATCCATGTCCAAATTCATGGAATAAAGTAATAACTTCACTATGAGTGAATAATGCTGTTTTCTTATTCTCAATAGGAGGATTAAAATTACAAACTAAATAAGCAACGGGCTTTTGTAATGTTCCATCAGATTTTATAAACATATCGGTACAGCTTTCCATCCAAGCCCCATCTCTTTTATTCATTCTTGCATATAAATCTAAGTAAAAACCTCCTCGCAATTGTCCATTTTTATCAAATATTTCAAAAAATCTTACATCTGGATCCCATCTATCTACTTCTTTTCTTTCTTTTATAGAAATACAATAAAGAAGTTGAGTAATTTTAAACAAACCACTTAATACTTTTTTTTCTGGGAAAAATGGTCGAAATTGTTCATCATTAATAGCAAAATAATGTTGCTTTTGTTTCTCACTATAAAAAGCTATATCCCAAGGATGAATTAGATCACAATTAAAATAATTTTTAACAAATGTACATAATTGTAAAAATTCTTTTTTCCCTTTATCTTTTGTATGTTTAATTAAATTTAGAAGAAAATTGATGACATGATTTTTATCACATGCCATTTTTGTTACTAATGATTTATCTGCATAACTATTAAAACCTAGTAATTGAGCTATTTCATAACGTAGAGAAATAATTTCATTAATCAATGGTCCATTATCCCATCTACCAGCATTTGGACCTTGATCTGAAGCGCGGGTATTATAGGCATAATATATTTCTTCTCGAAGAGAACTATTTTCACAATAAGTAAGAATAGATAGATAGATAGGGGTATCTAGTGTAATTAACCAACCTTTCTTATTATATCGTATAGCAGTATTATATGCTAGAGATAAAGTACTTTTTGGTAAGCCTGCAAGTTCTTTTCTATTAGTAATTAATTTATTCCATCCCATAGTAGAATCTAATACATTGTTACTATACATAAAAGATAACTCTGATAATCGAGTTACTATTCTTTTATAAGAATTTTTTTGCGATTTTGATAGATTAGTTCCAGAAAGTTCAAAATCTCTTATTATATTTGTAATTAATTTCTTTTGAGCTACATTTAATTTATTAAAAATATCCACATTTTTTTGTAAAATACAATAAGATTGATATAATCCATTATGATGACTAATCCAAGTAGTATATTCAGATAATAGTAATAAACTTTCCTCATAAGCTTTACGTAAATCTGGACTATTTTTTACTGCATTCATATGATTAATAAAGGACCAAATATAATTTAAATCATTATTAGATTCACTAATAGGTTGACAAAGATTCTCCCACGTAAAATTCTTATTATTTGAAGTAACTTCTTCTACAGTTTTATAACAATGATCTATTGCTTGTTTTACTATGTTCACAATATCTTTATAAGAAATTTTAGAAAAACAGGGTAGTTTCAAAGGTAAATTGCATTGAGTAGGTAATAGATTTGGCATAATTTTTATCCTATTTGATATAAGAATCTTATTACATATAATATTTATTTTAAAATAGAAAATTATAAATTTTCTTGTAAAAAAATGTAATAATGTTAAGTTAATAGTCTTCTTTATAATTTGAATTTGAAAAGGATTGATGTTAATGAGCACACGTTTAGAAAAAGATACTTTAGGAGTAATTAATATTCCTAATGATAGACTATGGGGAGCACAAACACAACGTGCTTTAAAACATTTTCAAATTTCTAATGAAGAGATAATGCCATTAGAAATTATTAAAGCTTTAGCTCAAATAAAACGTGTTGCAGCACAAGTCAATAAAAAATTAGGATTATTATCCTCCGAATGTGCTAATGCTATCAGTTTAGCTGCAGATCAAATATTAGAAGAAAAATATAATAAGGAATTTATATTAACAATTTGGCAATCAGGATCAGGTACTCAAACTCATATGAATATGAATGAGGTCTTAGCTAATATTGCCAGTGAATTACTCGGAGGAATACGTGGTAAACATAGATTAATACATCCTAATGATGACGTTAACAAAGGTCAAAGTTCTAATGATGTTTTTCCAACTGCCATGCATATGGCAGCAGTAACTTCTATTAAGGAAGTACTCCTTCCTAAAATTAAAAATATAAAAAACACATTAGAAATTAAATCAAAATCTTTTAAGGATATTATAAAGATTGGACGTACCCATCTACAAGATGCATTACCTCTTACATTAGGTCAAGAAATTTCTGGTTGGGTACAAATGTTAGAAAACGGATTATCTCATATAAATAATACGATTCCTTATCTTTATGAATTAGCAATAGGTGGGACGGCTGTAGGAACCGGTATAAATACTCATACAGAATTTGCTGTTGAGGTATCAAAAAATTTAGCTGAACTTACTGGACATCCTTTTATTCCAGCTAAAAATAAATTTGAAGCCTTGTCTACTTGTGATGCTTTAGTTTATAGTCATGGTTCTTTAAAAAGTTTGGCTACATCTATAATAAAAATTGCCAATGACATTAGATGGCTTGCATCTGGTCCTCGTTGTGGTATCGGTGAAATAAAAATACCTGCAAATGAACCTGGTAGTTCTATTATGCCAGGAAAAATTAATCCAACACAATGCGAAGTATTAATGATGATCTGTTATCAGATATTAGGAAACGATACTGTTATAAATATTGCTGGTGCATCTGGAAATTTTGAACTTAATGTTTCACGTCCTATAATCATTTATAATTTTTTACAATCAATACGCCTTCTAGCGAACGGTTTAAAAAGTTTTAATAAATATTGTGTAATGGGTATAGAGCCTAATTATAAACGTATTGAACAGTTACTTAATGAATCCTTAATGTTAGCTACGATTTTAAATAATCATCTTGGTTACGATAAGGTAGCGACTATTGTCAAAATGGCCTATAACAATGATATCTCTATTAAAGAATCTGCGATACAACTTGGTTATATTAATGAAAGACAATTCGAAGAATGGGTCAATCCTAAGAATATGATTCAATCATAACCATTTTTTACGTTTAAAATATAGATAGGGTGCTAAGCCGGTTGCAATCATTAATATGATTGCACATGGATAACCCAAAGACCAATTTAATTCAGGCATATATTCGAAATTCATTCCATAACTCGAAGCAACTAAAGTTGGAGGCAAAAAAACAACAGATACTACGGAGAAAATTCTAATGATACGATTTTGTTCTATATTGATAAAACCCATTGCTGCTTGCATTAAAAAATTAACTTTTTGAAATAGAGATTCATTGTGAGGTAATAATGATTCAATATCTCTTAATATATCCTTTGCTTGTTTGAGTTGTCTAGAAGGAATACTAGCCTTTCTAACTAAAAAATTTAATGCTCGTTGTGTATCCATCAAACATAATCTTACTTTCCATCCTATATCTTCTAATGAAGCCAGAGTAGATAAGGCATCATCATATTTCTCTCCTTGTTGACCATCCATAATGACAATACTAAGAGACTCAAGATCACTATAAATATTTTCAATTTCATCTGCCAATTGTTCAATTTTGGTTTCAAATAAATCTAATAGTAACTCATAAGCATTCCCATCAATCAATCGTTGATTACGAGCCCGCATTCGATATAATCGGAATGCAGGTAGGTCTCTTTCACGTAAAGTATAAAGTCTACCATTACGTATAGTAAATGCTACTGTAGCATTACCAGCGTGATCTCCTGTATCTTCATAAAAAAAGAAAGAATGAACATGTAATCCATCTTTATCTTCAAAGAAACGAGCAGAAGCTTCAATATCCTCTAACTCTAAACAAGTAGCTAAGTTTTGACCAAGTTCATCTTGTATTGTTTTTCTTTCTTTATCATCTGGTTCGATTAGATCAATCCATATAGCTTTTAATAACGTTCCTTGTGTATTAGGATCCAGTCGAGACAAATGATTATTATCTAATTGAAAAGCATTAAGCATATTCCTATTGTCCATATTATTTATATCATACATACATAATAAAATATCTTATTTTCATATGGATATGTATTATTAACTGACTATTATAATAATAATATTTTTTATTCTAGAATTTCAATGTCTGCATATTCGGTCACTAACCATTTTATATCATAGCCTTTTTTAAAAGCAATTTGTATACGATTTTGTATACTATCATTATCTATAATAACTTTCATTATTTTACCTTTCCCGAATTTCTTATGATAGATATACTGTCCAATCGTCAATGTCATTTTTCTCTTATTAATATTATTAATATTATAAAATTTATGATTTATATTCTCTCTATTTCTATCTATCTCAGAATAATGATTTATTTTTTTTATACACTCTTTTGGTAATTCCGCAATAAAGCGTGAAGGGGTAGAGAAAGTTTTCTTTCCATATAAATATCGCGATTTAGTATAAGTAAATGTTAATCTTTTTATAGCTCTAGTAATTCCTACATAAGCTAATCTTCTTTCTTCTTCCAATTTTTCTACTGTATCTAAGTACATTCGATTAGGGAAAATACCTTCTTCCATTCCAACGATAAATACTTGACTAAACTCTAATCCTTTAGCAGCGTGAATAGTCATAAGTTTGACGGTATCTTTTGGACGATCTTCTGTTTGTTCTGGTTCTGATAGAAGAAGAGTATTTAAATACGAATGAAGTAAAGTAAATTTAGGTGCTTTTTCATCTTTATAAAGATTATAGTACTGTTTTATTGCAGTAATTAACTCTTCAATATTGTCTATTCTATTTTGATTCTTTTCTTGGTTCCTATCATACATCGTTAACAAACCAGAACCACGAATTACTTTTTCAACTTGGATAGGTAATGGTAAATGAATAATTTCTTGTTCTAAATTATTAATTAATTGTATAAATTGATTTAATGCATAAGCAGAACGTGGAGATAAGCGTTTCTCTTGTAGTAGAAGACAGCTAGAATCCCACAAATTTATTTTATTTCTCTCCGCAGTACAACGAATTATTTCTAATGTACGAGGACCAATACCTCTATTAGGTATATTAATAATTCTTTCATAAGAAAGATCATCATTTCGATTAATTAATAATCTTAAATAAGCTAATATATCTTTAATCTCTTGACGTTCAAAAAAACGGAGACTACCATAAATAAGATAAGGTATCTTCATTCTTATTAAGAATTCTTCTAATAGACGTGATTGTGCATTATTACGATATAAAATCGCACATTCTCCTAATAAGATTAGATTGCTTTTTAATGCGAAATGAATAGATTTTATTATAAAATCTGCTTCATCTAACTCATTAGATGCGCAATAAATATAAATTGGATCTCCTCTTTCATCGTTTGTCCAAAGAGTTTTTCTAAATCTAGTATTATTCTTCGCAATTAAAATATTTGCTGCATTCAAAATATTACCAGTAGAACGATAATTTTGTTCCAGTCGAATAATTTTTGTAGGAATAAAATCTTTTGTAAAATTTATAATATTACTTATTTGTGCACCACGCCAACTGTAAATAGATTGATCATCATCTCCGACAACCATTACATTATTTTTATTATTTTTAGCAATGATATACATCCAATTATACTGAATCCTATTGGTATCTTGAAATTCGTCAATTAGAATATTGACAAATCTTTGTTGATAATAAGATAAAATATGTGGATTATTTATCCATAATTGATTAACGCGAATTAATAAATCTGAAAAATCTACTAGATTCGCAATCTCACATGCTTTTTGATAAGCATGATAAATACGTTCCAACATTATTTCTTCTTGAAAACACTGGATTCCACTATCTTTTTTTTTAGATATATATTTTATGACTTGGTCGGCAGAATATTGATTCTTATTTAATTTTAATAAATCAATAATTTTTTTAATAATTTTTATCTGATCTTGATTATCAATTACTTGGAAATTTTGTAATAGATTAGCTTCTTTATAATGTATTCGTAATATGCGATAAGCTAAACTATGAAAAGTACCAATCCACATATTATTTTTTTTAATATCGATAAGAGATGCAATACGCTTTTGTATCTCCGAAGCTGCTTTATTAGTAAAGGTCATTGCCATAATAGAAGAAGGTAAATATTTTTTTTCTAATAATAACCATGCAATACGATGAACTAATACCCTAGTTTTTCCACTTCCAGCCCCAGCTAAGACTAAAACATGATTGCAAGACGTTGTAACTGCTTCATATTGTTTTTTATTTAATCCATTAAGTAAATCATATTTATATAGCATTTCTTAATTCATATCCTCCAATTAAAATTTTTATAGATATATATTCCTTTACAAACTATTACAATTAAAAAAGAGTTTTAATCTTATTGGACTTTTTTTTATATATAAATTATTATCCAAATCTCTTATTATAAAGCCAATATGGAGAAGTATTTATGACATTAACTTTACCTAATCTTGAATATAATTATAGCGATTTAGAACCTTATATCGATAGAAAAACAATGGAAATTCATCATACCAAACATCATCAAACTTATATTGATAATGCTAATACTATATTAAAAGATTTCCATGATTCTAATATTCAAATAGAAAAAATCATTCAAGAATTAGAAAAATTTCCTCTAATTACCCAAACAATTTTACGTAATAATGTTGGAGGATATATTAATCATAATTTTTTCTGGAAAAGTCTAAAGAAGCATGTACCTTTAAAAGGAGAAATCAAACAGATAATCGAAGATAATTTTGGTAACATAGGATCATTTAAAGATAGGTTTCAGCAATCAGCCCTATCTCTTTTTGGTTCCGGTTGGGTTTGGTTAGTTAAACAGAATAATCAACTTAATATAGTACATACCATCAATCAAGATAATCCATTAATGGGGGAAAATATATCAGGCACTTCTGGAATCCCAATTCTTGGTATAGATTTATGGGAGCATGCTTATTATTTACAATATCAAAACAGACGCAGAGATTATATTGATGCATTTTGGAATATTATTAATTGGGATGAAGTGAATAGTCGTTTACAAAGTATTATTTAATTGTCCCTCTGTCCCCCTATTTATTATGGGGGGACTTATTGAGACTTCTTAACCACGATATTTCTTTTATCCATAAATTTTTATTAGTCGTTTCCAAAATAATGGGAATGTTATTAAAACGTTTATCAGATATAATCCATGAAAAAGCTCTTTTACCTATTTTACCCATACCAATATTTTCGTGCCTATCTACTCGACTACCTAAATGATATTTAGTATCATTCAAATGTAGACCCCTTAAATACTTTAATCCAATAATATTATCAAATTTTTCAAAAGTATTTTGACAGGATTCTACATGACTTAAATCATAACCTGAAACAAACGCATGACAAGTATCAATACAAACTCCAATACGGCTCTTGTCCTCTATGTGTTGAATAATAGTGGCTAAATGTTCAAAACAAAATCCTACATTAGTACCCTGTCCAGCTGTATTTTCAATCACTATTGTTATAGATTGACTCTTTTCTAAAGCAATATTGATTGAATCCGCAATACGTAATAAACACTGTTTTACATCTGATTGTAAATGATTACCCGGATGTATATTAAGTAAACTTAATCCAAGTTTTTCACAACGTTTTAATTCATCAAACAAAGCTAATCGAGACTGTTCTAAGCCGCATTTTTTAGGGTGTCCGAGATTAATGAGGTAACTACTATGAACTAGAATTTGATCAGAAGAATAATTATATATTTGACAGTTTCTTCTAAAATTATCTAGTTCCTCTGAAGGAAGTGGCGATGCAAACCAACGCAATGGATTGTTAGTAAACATAGCAAATGCTGTGGCTTGTAATTGATATGCCCTATTTACTGCTTGATATATTCCACCAGATATACTAACATGCGCACCTATAAATTTCTCTTCCAAAAAAAAATCCTCCGTCCTTTTATTTTAAAGGAATAACAACAGTCCGGTTGGTTCTTTTTTTATATTAAATTTTTTTATATTTCCTTATAATAGATAGACACTATATGGACTATTTCCTTTAAAAAACTTATATATTCTGAATAAAACAAAGCAAAAAAAAGTAATATTACACATATAAAACGTTCCATTTTTTTATTACTAATAGATAATATATGTAAACGTATTCGATATGGCCAAAATAATTGAACCCCATATGGAGTAAACATATCGGCTATAATATGACTCAAATAACCTATCACTATGCCATGAAAAACATCTAAAGGAATGATTGTATTAATTGAAGAGAAACTCATTTTAAAAATCACAATGCTAAGAAAAACTATGAATAAACTATGTGTGAAACCCCTGTGCCCAAATGTTTTAGCAATAAAAGTAGAGATATATTTTAAACGTTGACCTATAAAGGATTTAGGATGATCAATATCCGGTAATAAAGCACTTAATAAACTACCTGTAATAATATGCCAATAATCATCTTCTTGTAATAAAAAAGATATAATTTCTACTTTTTTTATTAAAATCACAGAAGATAAAGCAAAAAGTATATGTCCTTCAGCAGTCATAAGTAATCAATATATAATTTTTCTTACCAATCAGAATTTTATTTCATTACCATTATTTAATACAGTAATTTGATTATGAATTGCATTCAATATAGAATTAATACCTTGTATACGAAATGATGTTAAATATTTATCTAATTCTAGCAATTTTAATATCTCTCGAATATCCAAATTTACTATTTCTTGGAGATCTTTATCTTTATAGATAATAAATATAATAGCGATTAATCCTTTCACTATTAAGGCATCGCTATCTCCATAAAAACGGACTACACGTTTATATTGGATAATTTCTATTAACACTACAATCCAAACTTGACTTTGACAACCAGGAACTAGGTATTGATCAATACGCATCTTTTCTGGAAATGTTGGTAAAAGATATCCCAAATCTATAATATAGAGATACTTCTCTTCCCAATTTTTACACATAGAAAAATTAATCAATAATCTTTTTTTATCAGGTAAATTTTTCATATTGATTTTTAACTTAGTAAACGATGAACTCGTCTTAGTCCATCAAGAAGTTTATCAATATCCTCTTTGGTATTATATAAAGCTAATGATACACGACACATACTAGAGGTTTTGAAACGATTCATCAACGGCATCGCACAATGATGTCCAGTACGTATTGCAATCCCATATTGATCCAAAAAAATTCCAACATCATAGGGATGATGTTGAGCTATATTAAAAGAAAGAATACCTTTCCGTTCTCTTGGACCATAAATTTTTATATTTGGTATTGTTTCGATAGCATCCCACAGATATTCCATTAGTATTTGTTCCCATTCTATTATATTACTTAATCCTACTTTTTGAATATAATCAAGAGCCGCACCTAATCCAATTATTCCAGCCGTATTAGGAGAACCTGCTTCAAATTTCCAAGGCGCTTCTGTAAAATGAGGATAATCCCTTAAACTAACATTACGTATCATAGCACCTCCTCCTTGCCAGGGAGGCATATTATCCAGTAATTTTTTTTTACCATATACTATACCAATTCCAGAAGGACCATATATTTTATGACCAGAAAATACATAAAAATCACAACCTAATTTTTGTACATCTATTCGAGAATGTGATATATATTGTGCACCATCTACTACAAATAATATATTATTATAGGATTGTGATATCTCTTTAATTAAAGTATTTATAGGATTCAATACGCCTAATACATTAGATAAATGCGTGATTGCTAAGATACGCGTTTTTTCGTCAATTAAAGAAGAGAATGTCGAGAAATCTAACATTCCATTGGAATTCACAGGAATAAAACGTAGTATTAGTTTTTTTTCTCTTGCTAAAATCTGCCATGGAACAATATTCGAATGATGTTCCATTTCTGTTAAGAGGATATTATCTCCTTCTTGTAAAAAATATTTTCCTAAGCTATTAGCAATAAGATTTATTCCTTCTGTTGCTCCTTTACAAAAAATAATTTCATACATTGAAGCAGCATTAATAAATTTTGCTACTTTACTTCGTATTTCCTCAATACGAGAGGTAGATTCATTACTGAGAGTATAAATTCCTCTATGTACTGCAGCATATTCAAAACGATAATAGTGACTTTCACTATCAATAACGATATTAGGTTTTTGAGTACTGGCCGCATTATCAAGATAAACTAATGGATAATTATTTATCGTTCTTGATAAAATAGGAAAATCGGATCTGATCATGTCAATAGGATAACGGATCTTATTCATTATATAATTTCTGACAAGAAAGAAGACAAACGCGATAGAATCATATCTTTAATTGTTTGATGCCTAATTAAAGTCAGTAATTCTTGTACAAATCCGTAAATAATGATTGTTTTTGCTTGTTTATATAAAATTCCCCTAGTACATAAATAAAATATTTGCTCTTCATTAATATATCCTATAGTAGCACCATGTTTACATTTTACATCATCGGCATATATTTCTAATTGAGGATCAGTTTGTACTTCTGCTTCTCTATCAAGTAAAAGATTGTTATTAATAATGTTCCCATCCGTTTTTATAGCACCTTTTGTTACTTTAATAAGACCATTAAAAATACCTTTTCCAAATTTTTTTACAATCATTTTATGTAATTGTCGACTTGAACAATTACTTTTATTATGTTCAATATAGGTACGTGATTCTCCAATATTATTTTTAGAAAGCAATATTAAACTATTCAGAGATATTTTACTATAATTTCCATGAATTCTCACACTAGTTTGATGACGAGAAAATTTAGTACCTAACATAATAACATTACTTTCTATAGTCGAATTATTACCTATATGAATATCATGATGAGCAAAATGATAACTATTTGAATTTTCCATTCCAAGTTTAATATGCTTAAGTATCGTTTCATCATCTAAAAAAAATAGAGTACGATTTCCATTAAAGTATGATTTTTCTTGATTTAGACTAATAAAATGTTCTATGACTTCACCCGATCCACCTTTCCCTATTTCAATAATATGATGATAATTAATCATATTTAATGTATCTTTTTCTATGCTTCCTTCACTAATATGCACCATATATAATGGTTTTTCTTCCTTTTTTCCACTTGGCAGAAAAATACGAGTAGTTTCAAAATGTAAACTTTCTGTTAAATGTAAAAAAAACTCAGAATAAATGGGGGAAGGGAGAGGTAAGTAGGGGGGGGTGTTTTCAATTTTAACTTGCCATGCTCCAATATACTGATCACTAAGAGAAGGGACTAAACATCCATTGACAAAAACTAAATAATAAGCATTCAAATTTAAACGTCTATTATCATAGGTTTCACTAGAAATCGTTATATTTTCTAGAGATATAAAATTTTTTGATAAAATTTCTAATAGTACAGTCTTCTCCCAAGAATTTCTATTTGAAAATAATTCTATTTTTTCTAATTTTTTCCAATTTTCTTGAGCATATAAAGATCGATTATTTTTTTTTCTAAAAATTTGGAGCCATTGATTAAATACTCTATTATTATTACTGATCATCGATAATCCAGCCATAACCTTTTTCCTCAAGTTGTGTTGCTAGATCCGCATTACCAGATTTAATAATCTTTCCTTTATATAAAACATGGACATGATCGGGTTGAATATAATCTAAAATTCTCTTATAATGTGTAATAATAATAAATGAACGTCTAGTATTAAATAATATTTTTATTCCATTTGTTACTATTTTTAATGCATCTATATCTAATCCTGAATCCGTTTCATCTAAAATACATAAATCTGGTTCTAATGCTATCATTTGTAAAATATCATTACGTTTTTTTTCTCCACCAGAAAAATCAACATTAACTGAACGATTCAATAAATCTAATGGTATATCTATTAATTTCATTTTTTCTGAAATAAAATTAGTAAAATCAAATTGATCTAATGGTGATTTTCCTTGATATTCTCTTTTAGAATTAATAGCAGTTTGCAAAAATAATTTATTACTAACTCCTGGAATTTCTATAGGATACTGAAAAGCCACAAATAATCCTTCTCTAGCACGTTCTTCAGTATTGAGTTTTAGAAGATTATGATGTTTAAATTTTATTATTCCAGAATGAATTATATATTTTTTATTTCCAGATAAAGTAGCAGATAAAGTACTTTTGCCCGATCCATTAGGGCCCATAATGGCATGTATCTCCCCACATTTTACTTCTAAATTTAGTCCATTAAGAATAGGTTTATCTTCTATACTAACATGTAAGTCTTTAATTGATAGCATCATAATATTATTTTTCTGTGAATGTTGAATGAACAATCTATTCTATAAGTATTATCCAACACTGTGTTTAAGAGTAATAGATAATAATTTTTTTGCTTCTACAGCAAATTCTAAAGGTAGTTTAGAAAATACATCGGTACAAAAACCATTAACAATCATTGCGATCGCATCATCTTCTTTAATCCCTCTTTGTTGAAAATAAAAGACTTGATCTTCACTCACACGTGAAACAGTCGCTTCATGTTCAACCCAAGATTGATTATTTGATACTTCTATGGAAGGAAAGGTATGAGCACCACATTCTTGACCAATTAACATTGAATCACATTGAGTAAAATTACGAGAATTAATGGCAGAAGATGTGATTTTCACTAATCCACGATAAGTATTCTCACTAGCACCAAGGGATATTCCTTTGGAAATAATTGTGGAACGTGTATTTTTTCCAATATGAATCATTTTTGTTCCAGTATCCGCACGTTGAGAACCATTAGTTACCGCTACAGAAAAAAAGTTTCCAACTGATCTATCACCTTGTAAAATAACACTCGGATATTTCCAAGTAATTGCAGAACCAGTCTCAGATTGTGTCCAAGACATTTTTGCATTTTCTCCAGCACATAAAGCACGTTTAGTTACAAAATTTAAAATGCCGCTTTTATTTTTACCTCCAGCAAACCAATTTTGAACGGTTGAATATTTTACTTCAGCATTTTTTAATACTATTACTTCTACAACCGCTGCATGTAATTGATAATTATTATGTATTGGTGCAGAACAACCTTCTATATAACTTACATAACTATCTTCATCAGCAATAAGAATAGTTCGTTCAAATTGTCCAGTTTTAGCCGAATTTATACGAAAATATGTAGATAATTCCATGGGACAATGAACCCCTTTGGGGATATATATAAAAGTTCCATCAGAAGCAACGGCGGCATTTAGTGCCGCAAAAAAATTATCATCAATAGGAACGACACTCCCTAAATATTTACGAACTTGATCTTCATATTTGCAAAGTGCTTCATTAAAAGAACAAAATATAATTCCTTCTTTTAAAAGTTTATCACTATAAGTGGTAGAAACCGATACTGAATCAAAAATTGCATCTACAGCAATTTCATTTCCTTCTTTTACAGGGATACCTAATTTATTAAAAGTATTTTCTACTTCTTTAGTCAAATAATTTTTTTTGTTTTTATTTTCATTTGAAAAGTTATTGCTAGATATTTTTTCTTGATAAGTAAGATGTGGTGCTGAAAAATATTTATAAGCATTATAATTTAATTGATATTCTGCTTTTAACCAATGAGGTTCTTTCATCTTTTTCCAAATATTATATGCATTTAGACGAAAATCTAACATCCATGCAGGTTCATCTCTTTTTTTCACAATAGAATGGATTATTTCTTCATTAATCCCATAGTCTAATTCCTCATTAGATAAATGAGTAAAAAAACCTTCTTTATACTGGCTATGTTCCATATTCTTCTCGTAATATATAAGACGACTTATAAGCTAAAGCTGATTCCACAACCACAAAAATTTTGTGCTTTAGGATTCTTAAATTTAAACATATAATTTAATCCTTCTTGAACATAATCAACTTTGGTCCCATCAATTAAAGGCATAATGTCTTTTTTAATGAAAAATTTGGCACCGTTATTTTCATAAATCAAATCATCCTTATTTTCTTGTAGAACAGTAGTTAAAACATATATAAATCCTGCACAGCCAGATTTTTTTATATCTAATCGTAACCCTAATATATTAGGTTTGTTTTCTATTAAATATAAAATTCTTTTTTGTGCTGATTCACTTATAATTAAACCACACCAGTTATTTTTATTAAATAAATTTGATTTGTCTCTATTCATTTTTTTATCTCTAAATAAAATAAATATTTTTATTTAACACATAATTCATTCTAAAATGAATTCTAATATATTATAGCAAGTTTAATTTGAAAAATAAATGATTAATAAATTTTTAAGATAAGGAATTCTTTTTTATGGGGAAATTTATTGTAATTGAAGGGTTAGAAGGAGCGGGAAAAAGTACTGCTATTCAACAAATAAAAAAAATTCTAAAAAATCATCATATTGATGATATCATTGTAACAAGAGATCCAGGAGGAACTCCTTTTGCTGATGCTTTACGCAATTTACTTATAGAAAAAAAAAAGAGGAAACCATTTCTAATTATTCCGAATTATTACTTTTTTATGCCGCACGCATACAACTTATAGAAAAAGTGATTAAACCAGCAATAGAAAAAGGTTCATGGGTACTTAGTGATAGATATGAACTGTCTTCTCAAGCTTATCAAGGAGGAGGAAGAAAAATTCATCCTACTTTAATTAAAATTTTAAGTAAACTAATATTAGAAAATTGTCAACCTGATCTTATACTTTATTTAGATGTTCCTCCTTTGGTAGGATTATCTCGAATTCGTTCTATTAGAGAATTAGATCGTATAGAATCAGAATCAATGGATTTTTTTGAAAGAGTACGATTATGTTATAAATATTTAGCTAAAAAAGATTCTCGTATTTTTGTAATTAATGCAAATCAACCAAAAATTTTGGTAGAATCGGCTATTTATGAAAAAATGGAAAAATGGTTGAAGTTCAATTCATAAGAAGGAAGTCGTTACTAATGAATCAATATCCTTGGTTAAATACGTATTATAATAGAATCATTCAATATTATCATAGTATAAAAGAAAAAAATAACTCTCCTTCTCCTTTATTATTAATTAGTCAAGAAGGTAATGGTGCAAATTATTTATTATATAATATTATTATATGGTTAATGTGTCCAAAATCTTATAAAGAAAAATTTTGTGGTTTATGTAATCATTGTCAATTAATGAAAGCAAGAACTCATCCCGATTGCTATCAAATTAATTGTAAAAAAGAAAATATTGGAATAGATAATATTCGTTCAACTCTTAATAATTTATATAAATATGCGCATCAAGGTAAAAAAAAAATAATATGGTTACAGTATATAGAATTTCTAAATATTCATGCAATTAATGTATTATTAAAAATAATGGAAGATCCCCCTAATAATACATGTTTTTTTATTGAATGTGAAAAAATCTATATCTTACCTTTAACATTACGTAGTCGTTGTCATCGTTGGATATTACCTACGCCAAATGAAAACTTTATATTAAATTGGTTAAAAAAAAATAATAATCTTACAGATTGTAAAATTGCATTACGTTTATGTAATGGTACCCCTATCCATGCTCAAAAATTATTATCTATCTATTGGGAAGATCGTTCAAAATTTTGTTTAATACTTTCTCAATCGGTACAAAGTAATGATTTTTTAAAATTATTCCCCTTTATCTTAAAAGAAGATAAAAGTATTCGTATAAAACTTAGTTGGTTATACCATTTTTTATGGGATGCTTTAAAATATAAAAAATATCTATTTGATGATATCAGTAATATCGATCAATTTGAATTAATAAAAATATTATCAAATAGATGGAATACATTTTTTTTCTATAAACATTTAAATAATATATTAATATTAATAAAGCGATTTGAAGAAGGAAGTAGAATTAATCATGAATTAGGATTAATAAATCAGTTAATAGCTTTAGAGAGTAATATTTAAGGAATAAAATATATGTTTTTAGTGGATTCTCATTGTCATCTTAATCAATTAAAAGATTATTCTTTATCTCAAAATATAGAGAATATTATAAAAAAATCTAACAGTAATAATATTAAAATGTTTTTAACAATATCTACTACTTTAAATGAATTTAATATTTTAAAGAATCTAGTTATAAATAGAAAAGATATTTTACTTTCTTGTGGTATACATCCTCTTTATTCAAAGAATCTTCTAGATTTAGAATTATTAAATTTAATTTCTAAAGATGCAATAATTTCAGCTTTTGGAGAAACTGGGTTAGATTATTTAAAGATTAAAAATATAGAGGAAAAAAAAATACAACAGCAATTTTTTAGAGAACATATACGTATAGCTTGTATACAAAATAAGCCTATTATTATTCATACAAGAAAAGCTAGTAAAGATACATTAAATATTTTAAGTGAAGAATCTGCGGAAAGATGTAGAGGTATATTACATTGTTTTACTGAAAATATAGATACCGCGAGAGTAATATTAGATATGGGATTTTATATATCTTTCTCTGGAATAATTACGTTTTCTAATACGGATGAATTAAAAAAAGTGGTAAAATTTATACCTATTGATCGTTTATTAATAGAAACAGATGCTCCCTATCTTACACCCGTTCCTTATAGAGGAAAAGAAAATCATCCTGCTTACTTACTTAATATTGCTCAATATATTGCAGATTTAAAAAAAATAACAATAGAAGAAATCGCTAATTTTACAACAGATAATTTTTTTAATTTATTTAATTTAAAAAAATTAGATACTAGTATCTAGATATAAAAATTTAAATAAATATATTATTAATGAATTATACTATGTTAAAATTATAAGATAAAAGATTTTTATTAGAAATAATAATTTTATTTATTTTTTATAAAATTTAGTATTAGGAGTATAGGTAAAATGCTTCAGAATCCATTTTCTAATTTACAAAAAGTAGGTCAATCTTTAATGTTGCCAGTCTCTGTTTTACCTATAGCTGGTATTTTATTAGGAGTTGGTTCCGCTAATTTTTATTGGATACCGGAAGTAGTTTCTCATGTGATGGCTGAAGCAGGGGGATCTATATTTACTAATATGCCATTAATTTTTGCAATTGGAATTGCTTTAGGTTTTACTAATAATAACGGAGTTTCAGCTTTATCAGCTTTAATAGTATATAGTATTTTAATAAAAACAATGTCAGTTATTACTCCTTTATTATCATCTTATATTTCTTTTCAAAAAATTTCAGCAGAATATTTATCTAATACTGGAGTGTTAGGTGGAATTATATCTGGAAGTATTGCCGCATTTACTTTTAATCGCTTTCATACTATTAAATTACCAGATTTTTTAGGTTTTTTTGGAGGGAATCGTTTTGTACCTATTGCTTCTGGATTAATAGCAATTATGGTTGGGACTATTTTATCTTTTATTTGGCCTCCAATAGGAAGTATTATTCAAAAATTTTCCTATTGGGCTGCTTATCAAAATTCAGTAGTTGCTTTTAGTATTTATGGTTTAGTCGAACGTGCACTAGTTCCCTTTGGGTTACATCATATATGGAATGTTCCATTTCAAATGCAAGTAGGTGAATATACTAATGCAATGGGACAAGTTTTTCATGGAGATATTCCTCGTTATATGGCTGGTGATCCTACTGCAGGAAAACTATCAGGAGGATTTTTATTTAAAATGTATGGCTTACCAGCCGCTGCTATAGCTATTTGGCACTCTTCTTGGACAAAATATCGTTCTAGAATAGGAGGGATTATGCTTTCGGCTGCTTTGACTTCTTTTTTAACTGGCATTACCGAACCAATTGAATTTTCTTTTATGTTTATAGCCCCCATATTATATGGTATACATGTAATATTATCGAGTTTAGCTTTTCCAATTTGTATTCTTTTAGAGATGCGTAACGGTACAAGTTTTTCACATGGTTTAATCGATTTTATACTACTTAGTGGTAATAGTAATCGTATATGGTTATTTCCAATAATAGGAATTTTATATGCATTTATTTATTATAGTATATTTAGATATTTAATTATACAATTAGATTTAAAAACACCAGGTAGAGATACTTTTATTGAAGAAACAAGAAAAATGACAAATAAAGATACAATGATAGAAGAATTAATTAATGCTTTTGGAGGAAAAGATAATATTATTAGTCTTGATGCTTGTATAACAAGATTACGTGTAAGTGTAATTGATACAAAAAAAGTGGAGAAAGAGAAACTAATCCAACTTGGAGCCAGAGGAGTTATAATTATAGGAACAGGAATACAAGCAATATTTGGAACACAATCTGATAATCTAAGGATTGAGATGAACAATTATATGCAATAATTAATGACATTTATTTGTAATGTATTAGATTTTATATGAAGATTTATTATCATTAATGAATGTTATTTAACAAGAAATAAAACAATGATAAATAAAACAGAAGAAACTATTTTTAGTAAGATTATTCGTAAGGAAATACCTGTCAATATTATTTATCAAGATAAATTAGTTACAGCTTTTTATGATAAGTATCCTAAAACACCAGTTCACGTTCTTATAGTTACTAATAAAATCATTCCAACAATAAATGATATCACGACTGACGATGAAATTATAATTGGGAGATTATTTACCGTAGCAAAAAATATTGCTCAATCACATGGTATTAGTGAAAGTGGATATAGACTAATTATTAATTGTAATAGTCATGGAGGACAAGAGATTTTTCATCTTCATGTTCATTTATTAGGTGGAAGATCACTTGGACCATTAGTAGTTAGTTAATGTAATTTAATAACAACATGCCTATAATTCTTCTTATCCTTTTTTTATTATGTTTATTAACTAATTGTACTATAAAATCTCCTATAAATCATTATTATCCCACTGAGCCCATTGATGGAAAGAAGAAAAAAAATATATTGTTGTCATTGAATGATACAAATAAAGAATTAATTAAGATAAATTGGGAAAATATATTAAGACCACTAATAAAAAATCTCGTTTCTATAGAGGAAATTAATTTTAATCATGTATTTTTAGTAAAAAAAATTATAAATAATACTAATATTTTTATACCAATTGATATAGTGACTATACTAATCATTAATTTACTTCGTAATGAAGCAGTAAAAGTTATAGAAGAAAAAGAAATAGATAACAATGCTAAGATTCTCTTTAATTTAGATAAAGAGGATAATTTAGAATCTTTCTATAAAGAGGTAGAAATTGCTCATTATTTAAATATACATTATATTTTATCTAGTAAAATTGAAGAGAATATGAATAAATTAAATATTAGTATCCAACTTATTTTGGTTAAAAGTGGAGAAATCATTTGGTCTAATAACGTATATTTATAAAAAAATATTATTTTTAGAATATTTTTATACATTATAAGGAAAATATAATTAATTGATAAATTATATAAAACTTTCTTATCCTCCATTTCCCCCTTCTTCTCAAAAGGAGTTAATGGATCGTGCAAATAGGCTTGCTGGATTTAATTTAGGAGAATTAGCTACGTGGGCTAATATAAATATTCCACTGGATCTTAAAAAAGATAAAGGATGGATTGGAAAATTAATAGAATTTTGTTTAGGTGCCAATACGAAAAGTAAAGCTTCTAGAGATTTTCCCCATTTAAATATTGAATTAAAAACTCTACCTATTGATGAAAATGGAATTCCAATAGAAAACACCTTTATTTGTATGATTAATTTAATTAATTATCATAAAACAATTTGGGAAACAAGTTATTTACGTTATAAAATTTCTAAAATTTTATGGATACCTATTGAAGGTAGTAAAGATATTACTCTTTCTATGAGAAGGATTGGAATCCCTCACTTATGGATTTTAAATCTAAACAAGTTAGAAGAATTAATATTACAATATGATTGGGAATCCTTGATGAATTTAATAGTTTTAGGAAAAATTCAATCAATATATAATTTTTCTGGTGAATTAATACAAATATCTTCTAAAAGAAAGAACCATCTTTCTCTAACTCCTGCTATAGATCAAAATGGAAAAATTATTTTAGTTTCTCCATGTGGATTTTATTTCAAAAAGTCTTTTACTAAAAAAATTATAAAAAGTTTCTTTGATTAAGAATGAAAATAGATGAAGATAATGAGATGATAGGAATGGAATATATTATTTTTCGTTAGGATTTAAAAAAGTTGGTTGGGCATTAGATAACATATCTGGAAAATCTGTCATAAAATGTAATCCTCTGCTTTCTTTACGAGAAAGTGCACTTACAATAATTAATTGAGCAACTTGTATTAAGTTACGTAATTCTAATAGAATATCAGAAATAAGCAATCTTTCTTCATACTGATTGAAGATTATATTCTGTAAATCTTTGACTTGATTTAAAGCAAATTTTAGTTCATTAGAAGAACGCATAATACCTACATATTTCCACATTAAGGAACGCAAATCATATAATTTTTTCATTAAAAATTTTTCTTTTTTTTCTGAAATTATTCGTCTATTTTGAATACTGATTTTACATTTAGAAACAGGTGAAATATAAGATAAACACTCATTAATATCTTTTGCAGCCGAATAACCGTAAACCAAACATTCTATCAAAGAATTTGAAGCTAAACGATTTGCACCATGTAATCCAGTATAACTTACTTCTCCTATCGCATACAGTCCATCTAAGTCAGTACGACCTCTTCTATCTACGACAACTCCACCACAGGTATAATGTGCCGCTGGCGTAATAGGAATCGGTTCTCGAGTTAAATCAATCCCTAATTTAAGTAATTTATTATATATCGTTGGAAAATGATAACGAATAAATAAATCAGATTGGTGACTAATATTTAAATACATACAATCTACTTTAAGACGTTTCATTTCATAATTAATAGCACGGGTTACAATATCTCTTGGAGCTAATTCCTCTCTTTTATCAAAAAGAGACATAAAACGACTTCCATCTGGACGACATAAATAGGCCCCTTCACCTCGTAATGCTTCTGTTAGTAAAAAATTATGTACTTTAGGATGAAATAAACAAGTAGGATGAAATTGAATAAATTCTAAATTAGCCACACGACAACCTGCTCTCCAAGCAATTGCAATACCATCGCCTGATGAAACATTAGGATTGGTCGTATATTTATATACTCTAGATGCTCCACCTGTAGCTAATACTACAATTTTAGCATAATATATCTCTACTTCTTTTTTTATAGAATTCCATACATAAGCGCCTATTATACGAGGTGGAATACGGGAAACTTCAACTACATCTGAAAAGATTAAATCTATTACATTACGATATTCCATCGTCTGAATATTTTTATATTTTAAAATTTTATTTATAAGTAAATTTTCAAGTGTTCGGCCAGTAGAATCTGCTACATGTAATATACGTCTATGACTATGACCTCCTTCTCTAGTTAAATGATATTTTTTAGAAGAGTGATTAGAAGATATTTCATAATCAAAAATCATACCTTGATCAATAAGCCATTGAATACAATTCCAAGCATTTGTAGCTATATATTCTACTATATTTTTATCTGATAATTCCCTTCCTGCTATTAAAGTATCATGAATGTGAGAATCCGTACTATCATTTTCATCTAATACGGTTGCAATCCCTCCTTGAGCATATAAAGTAGAACATTCTTCTAAAGACGTTTTACTTAATATAACAATTTTAAAATTTTCAGATAGTTGTAATGCTATTGATAAACCTGCTACACCACTACCAACAATAAGAACATCAGTAATATATGAATTACATTCTTTTTTCATATTTTTAATAAAAAATTAGTCAGAAGCTATTATTAATTTTTAGCAATAATTTATATGATTGTTCTTTAACATATCTAAAAAATTTTTCATATCATCTGGTAAGGGAATACGACAATATATTTTAGTAAACGTAATAGGATGATAAAATTCTAACATTATTGCATGTAAAGCCTGTCTATTCAATAAATTTTGATATACTCTAAATTTTTCATGAGAATTCCCCCCATATAAAGTATCACCAACTAATGGATATCCAATGGATTTCATATGTACTCTAATTTGATGAGTACGACCACTTTCTAATCTTAAAGAAATTCTAGTATAATTATGAAATCTTTCTATGACTTTATAGTGAGTTGTTGAGGGTTTACCTCTAGAACTAATAATCATATGAATACGTTTACTAAAATGACGAGCAATTGGTTTATCTATTTTTCCATAAGATTCTTTTATATTTCCTATAACAATAGCTTCATACTCTCTTATAATTTTTCTATATTTAATTAATTCTATTAATCTATTTTGAGAAAGAATTGTTTTTGCGATTATCATAAGTCCTGTGGTATCTTTATCTAATCGATGCACAATACCAGCTCTAGGTAAAAGAATATTGGATGGATAATGATATAATAAACTATTAAAAATAGTTCCTTCAGTTTGTTTAATACCTGGACATACTAATAAATTAGCAGTCTTATTAATTATAATTAAATAATCGTCTTCATAAAGAATATTTAATTTAATATTTTGAGCTAAGTCTTTTTTTTCTTCTTTAATAAGAGGAAAAGAAATAATGATTGATTCGTTTCCTAAGACCTTTTTTTTAGGGATAAATGTAGTGATTCCATTAACTTTTACTCTCCCTTGGAGAATCCAATTCTTAATTTGTGATCTTGAGTATTTAGGAAAAAGTTCTGTAACTACTAAGTCTAATCGTTTTCTATTATTAGAAATATTTATCATTTTATAAAAAAATAATTAATAATATCTTATCTTATTCCTTCCTGATAAATAAGGAATTAATATTTATGATATATATTTTTAATATAATTTTTATTGTCTGTCAATTAACATTAATTAGTTGTACTAATAAAAAAAATTTAAAAAATAATAATATTTCTTTTAATCAAATTTATATTTCTATTCAAAATAATATTAAAAATAATAACTATACAAAAGCTATTGAAGAATTACATTATTTAGAAAAAATTTATCCTTTTAATCCTTATAGGCAACAAATAAATATAACTTTAATTTATTCTTATTATAAATTAAATAACTTTTTAAAAGCAAAAAACCTTATTGATCAATTTCTTCGTCTTAATCTTATTCATACACAACTTGATTATATATTATATATGCGAGGACTAATTAATATGGCATTAGATTATAATACATTTCATAAATATTTTCATATAAATAGAACGGACCGTACTACAGAACATATTCAAGAAGCAATACAAGATTTTAAAAAATTAATTCAATATTTTCCTCATAGTCAATATATTATTGATACCAATTATCGATTAAATTATCTAAATAATAGAATAGCTAAATATGATTTAGCAGTAATAAAATATTATGATCAATGTGGTGCTTATATATCCGTAGTTAATAGATTTGCTAAAATATTATCTGATTGTTCAGATACTCGAACTATATGGAAAACCTTACCATATTTGCATAAAGCTTATCTAAAATTAAAATTAGATTATGCAGCAAAACAGATAGAAAAAATTATGTCTAGTATTAACTAGATCAATATAAAATAAAAAAATAGGTATACAAATTATGAAATTATGTGATAAAGATATTGAAATATGGTTAAAAGAAGAAAAATTAATTATTAATCCAAAACCTTCTACAGAAAGAATTCATGGAGCCACAGTCGATATATGTTTAGGTAATCAGTTTCGTATATTTAAAAAAGAACATACAATTAAATTTATTGATTTAACTCAAATAAATGACTATAACTTAATAAAACAAGTTATGAGTGATAATATTGAGTTATCTAATAATGATAAATTTTTTATTTATCCAAATGAATTTGTATTAGCTCTTACTTTAGAATCGATTTCTTTACCTGATAATATCGTAGGATGGTTAGATGGTAGATCCTCATTAGCAAGATTAGGATTAATGATCCATGCTACAGCTCATAGAATTGATCCAGGTTGGAAAGGACAAATTGTTCTTGAATTTTATAACTCTGGAAAAATACCATTAGTACTTCGACCAGGAATGATAATAGGTGCATTAAGTTTTGAGTTACTTAGTGGTAAATCTATACGTCCATATAATAAAAGAGAAACCGCTCAATATTATGAGCAAAAAAATATAATAAACTAAAATAAATATAATAAACTAAAATATTATCGTTTATACTATTTTATTGAATATTTTTTCTTAAATATAAAAGACACTTATTTAAGTGATTATCTATAGGTGCTTTAATATATAAAGTCTTTTTAGTATTAGGATGGATACATATTAATTCAGAAGCATGTAAAAATAATCGGTTTAATCCACATTTTTTTTTCATCAAATTATTAAAATCATTATCACCATATAATTTATCTAAAGCAATAGGATGACCTAAATATTGACTATGTACACGTATTTGATGAGTACGTCCAGTTATAGGAGAAATATTCACTAAAGTAGCAATACGAAATTTTTCTTTTATTTGAAAACAAGTCTCTGATTTTTTTCCTATTCTATTATCATTAGTCATTAATCGAGAAATACCAGAAATTTTTTTATGAAGATATGTAGTTATACTTTTTTCTTTAATATTCCATGTACCTTTTACTAAAGCTAAATAATATTTCAAAATATTATTTATACGAAACTGTTCATGTAGAAAACGCAAAGCAGATCTTTTTTTTGCTATAATAAGAATTCCTGATGTATCTTTATCTAATCGATGTACTAACTCGAGTGAAACATCATTACGTAATATACGTAATCCTTCAATAATTCCGTAACTTAATCCACTTCCGCCATGTACCGCTATTCCAGTAGGTTTATCAATTATTAATAAATATGAATCTTCATATAAAATTCTCTTATTTAAGAATTGAATTTTTTCAGTATTTAAATAAGTAGAATTAAATATTCTTTTATCATTTATGTGTTGAGAATATATCTTTTGAGGAATATAGATTCTATCATTATTTTTAAATTTATAATTAGGTTTAATACTATATCCATTTACCTTAATTATTCCTTTACGTAATAATCTATAAATTGCACTTTTAGGAACAGTACTTAAATAAATATGTAAAAAATTATCAATTCTTTGATCTATTCTATCTATTGGAATAGCGAAATAAAAATAATCATTATTTTTAGTATTTTTCATATAAAAATCTATAAAGATTTTTAAAATAAATTTAATTGCAAATTAATTCTAATTTAAAATGGAATATCATCATCAAAATTAATTGGAAATTCATTGTGATTTTTTTGAATATTTTTCTTAGAATCATTCATATCGTCTGATTCTTTACTAATTTTATTTATTTTAGTATTTTTGGTATTGATCCAATTATTAGAATTTAACAATTCTTTTTCTGGACGATTTCCTAACATTTGTATCATGCCACCTCTACTACTTACAATGACTTCGGTAATATATCTATCTTGTCCATTTTGATCTTGCCATTTACGTGTTTGTAAAGAACCTTCAATATAAATCTGAGAACCTTTTTTTAAATATTCATTGACTATTTCAGCTTGTTTTCCAAAAATAACTATTCGATGCCATTCAGTTTTTTCTTTTATTTCATCATTTTGTTTATCACGCCATGTTTCGGAAGTAGCTAAATTTATATTAGTTACTGCATTTCCATTAGACATATAACGTATTTCTGGATCTTGACCTAAATTACCTATTAAAATAACTTTATTTACACCTCTATTTGTCATAATTTTTTCCAAAATTTATCTAAAATTAAATAATTATATTATCTGTTTAAATTTCGATATTAAAAATAAATAGTTTATTAACACTATCTGTTATATTATATTAATTATTTATAATTTAAATTATAATAGNAAAATATTTTCATTATAAATTCAATTTATTTAGTATAGTAAAATATATAATAACATTAAATACAAGATTATATTATAAAATATATTAAATAAATAAATTTTTTAATTTTAATAAATCATTAATCTATTTATGCAAAAAAATTATAACCCAAAAAATATAGAAGAATATGTACAAAAGTATTGGGAAAGAAATTGTACTTTTAAAGTTGTAGAAGATACAAACAAAGAAAAATATTATTGTTTACCAATGATGCCTTATCCTTCAGGTCAATTACATATTGGACATGTAAGAAATTATACTATTAGTGATGTTATATCTCGATATCAACGTACATTAGGAAAAAACGTTTTACAACCTATGGGATGGGATGCCTTTGGATTACCTGCTGAAGAAGCAGCAATTAAAAATAATACAAATCCTGCAGATTGGACGATTTATAATATAAATTATATGAAAAATCAATTAAAAATGTTGGGATTTAGTTATGATTGGAGTCGAGAAATTACAACATGTCATCCAAATTATTATAAATGGGAACAATGGTTATTCATTATTTTATATGAAAAAGGTTTAGCATATAAAAAAATGTCTACAGTCAATTGGTGTTCTAATGATAACACTGTACTCGCCAATGAACAAGTGATAAATGGTTGTTGTTGGCGTTGTAATGCTCCAATAACAAGAAAAGAACTTTCTCAATGGTTTCTAAAAATCACAGATTATGCTGAACAATTATACTATGATTTAGATAAATTAGAAAATTGGCCTGAAAAAGTAAAAATGATGCAACGTAATTGGATTGGTCGATCAGAGGGAATAGAAATTGATTTTCAAATATTTAATAGTGCAGAAATTTTAACTATTTTTACAAAAGATAAAGATGATTTATTTAATAGTAGTTATATTTTAATTACATGGGATCATCCATTTACATTAAATATCATAAAAAAAAATAAAAATACTAAATTGATTAATTTTATTAATAAATGTAGAGATATTCCTCTTTATCAAATAGAAAAAGATAATTCTTTAAAAAGAGAAGGAATTGACACGGGATTATATGTAATCAACCCTATAAATGGAAAAAAATTACCAATATGGATTACTAATTTTATAAAAATTCATCATAATTTAATTAATAGTCTAATAGCTGTTCCTAATAAACGAAAAACTGATTTAGATTTTGCAAATAAAAATAATATTTTCAATATTAATTCCGATAAATATAATAAAAATATTATTCCTATAGATCGTCTTTTAGACCAAGGAATTATTAGAGAAAAAATAATTTATTCTTTAAAAGATTGGTGTATATCAAGACAAAGATATTGGGGAGTTCCTATCCCAATGTTTATATTCAAAGATGGTAAAACTTTACCTCTATCTTTTGATAAATTACCTCTCATTTTAAAAGAGAAAAAGGAATACCAAAATCAGTGTCTGTCACAAAAAGTAAAATCTATTCAACTAGAAACTGATACATTTGATACCTTTATAGAATCGTCTTGGTATTATATACGTTATACATGTCCTACTTATAATAAAGGAATATGCAATCCATTTTTAGCTAATTACTGGCTTCCAATAGATCAATATATTGGAGGAATTGAACATGCAAATATGCATTTAATATACTTTCGATTTTTTCATAAGATATTACGTGATATTGGATTATTAAGTTCAGATGAACCAGCAAGACGTCTATTATGTCAAGGTATGGTATTAGCTGATGCTTATTATTATATTAATGATACAGGTAAACGTATTTGGATTTCTCCTACCGATATAAATATTGTCAAAGATAAAAATAATAAAATTAGTAAAATAACAGATAAAACAGGTAGAGTTTTAATACATTATGGCATGTGTAAAATGTCGAAATCTAAAAATAATGGGATTAATCCTCAATTTTTTATAGAAAAATATGGTTCAGATACTATTCGTCTTTTTATAATGTTTGCTGCTCCTGTAGAATCAAAATTAGAGTGGATAGAATCCGGAATAGAGGGAATGAGTCGTTTTCTGAAACGTATATGGAAAATGGTATATGAACATCTTCAATTTACTCCTGTAAGCTTAGAGAAAAATTTCACTAATTTAAGTAATAAAAATAAAAAATTAAGATATGCTTTACATAAAGCTATTGTTAAAGTAACTGAAGATATTGATAAAAAACAATCTTTTAATACTGCTATTTCTACTATTATGGGATTAGTTAATAAATTTAATAATTTTCAAACAAAAAATGATCAAGATTATTTGATCTTACAAGAAACATTATCGACTATAGTAATAATGTTATCTCCATTTACTCCACATATTTGTTTTATTTTATGGAAAGCATTAGGTGGTAGAGATAATATTGATTATGTCTCATGGCCTATTCCAGATAATAAATTAATAAGAGAACAAGAGGAAAATTATTTATTAATTATTCAAATAAATGGGAAATTATATGACAAATTTTATATAAAAATGGATATGGATAAAGATGTTATTTATAAGTTAATTCTTCAAAGAGAAAAAATTAGTAATTATATTAAAAACAAAAAAATAATTAATACCATATATATTCCAAGAAAAATTTTTAATCTAGTAGTTAGTCTTAATGACGATAGGAAGAATGATTAACTTAACGTCAGAAAAACTTGTTTATCAATTACAGAATTTTTTGGCTTCATTTTATATCTTAATCGGCAACGATATTTTATTAATAGAAGAAAGTAAAAATCTTATATTAAAACAATCTCATTCATTAAAATTTTATAAACATGAAAATATATTTTTATATGAATCTATAGATTGGAATAGATTATTCCATTCTATTAATAATTTAAATTTATTTACTAATCGTCAATCATTAATCATACATTTTGGAACCCAAAATATAATTTCTTCTATAGATGAAAATTTAAAAAAGTTAATATCATTATCACATAATGATCTATTATGTATTTTTATACTTCACCAAAAACCTTCTAATCATACTTGGTTTAAATTATTAAATTCTAATAACACTACAGTATTGGTCAATTGTAATACACCAAAAAAAGAAAAATTATATCATTGGATATTAAATCGTGCAAAAAATTTAAATTTGTCCTTAGATGAAAACGCCTGTCAACTGTTATCTTACTATTGTGAAAATAATTTACTTGCTATAGTACAAATTTTAGAAAATTTACTATTAATTTATCCAGATAAAAAACAATTCTCTACGAAACATTTAAAAATAGTAATAAATGATTACTCACAGTTCACTCATTTTAAATGGGTTGACGCAGTTTTATCTGGAGAAGAGAATCGTGCTAGTTATATTCTATATCATCTAAAATTATCAGGTATTGAACCAATTCTTTTATTACGTTTAATTCAAAAAGAAATATTGTTCCTATTAAAATTAAAAAGATATACCATAAACATACCGATTCATAAATTATTCTATAAATACAATATATGGTATGATCGTCGTCTTTTATTAAAGAATGCACTAGATAGATTAGATATTCAACAATTAAAAAAATCTATTCAATTTATGGAAATAATAGAATTACAATATAAAAATAATGAGAACTATTTTATTTGGTTTCATTTACATACACTAATAATTCTCTTATCTAAGAGATAAGACTTTACCGTCAATATATTTATTTTGTCTACTTTACTTGCTTTTTATGGAGGAACTTTTGATCCTATTCATTATGGTCATTTAAAATCTGCTTATGCGTTAATACAACTTATTGGATTAAAAAAAATTATATTTATGCCTAATAATATTCCTCCACATCGAACTCAACCTAAAGCTTCTCCTAAACAAAGACTAGATATGATAAATTTAGCTATATCTGAAATGCCAAAAGGGATATTTACTGCTGATGATTATGAATTAAAAAATAATAGCATTCCATCTTGGACAGTAGAAACATTTGAAAATCAAAGAATCAAATATGGTTTGACTATATCTATTGGATTAATTATTGGACAAGATTCATTTTTAACATTGCCAAAATGGTATAGAAGTCGTGATTTATTAAATTTATGTCATATTTTAGTATGTACACGACCAGGTTATCCTAATATTCCATTTTGCAGTCAGACAAAATGGTTAGCGGATAGAATGACTAACAATCCATTAGACTTATTTAATAAACCAGCAGGACTCATTTATTATGCTACTACTACTAAATTAAAAATCTCTTCAAGTGAAATTCGTAATCGTTATTATATAGGTAAATCTTGTAAAAGTTTATTACCTGAATCCGTTAATCACTATATTCAATATACAAGATTATATCGTTAAATATTATTATCATTCATATTAACAAATTCGCTTGTCTATTCCATTCAAAAATAATACATACGTTTATTAATCATTTTTTTATTTAAATGGTTTTACGGAAGAATGATAAAAAAAGAATCGATACGAAATTATTTAGCTGAATCAACATTATTTTTACACCGTATATTAATAGCTATTTTTGTAATTTTATTACTCAATGGAATTTTAATATCTAACATATATTATCTTCAAATTATTTGTTTTGAAAAATATAGAGCTCGTTCCAATGAAAATAGAATTAAAATTCTGCCACTTTTTCCGAATCGTGGAATGATATATGATCGTAATGGTATACCACTCGCATTAAATCGTACAATTTACCAATTAGAAATTATACCGGAAAAAATTAAAGACATAAATAAGACAGTAAATGATCTACAATCCATTATGGATATAACTGTAGAAGATATAATGCATTTTGAAAAAGAAAGAAAAAGAGCAAGACGTTTTTCCTCCATCCCTATTAAAGGGAACTTAAGTGAAATTCAACACGCTATTTTTTCTATTAATCAATTTCATTTTCCTGGTGTAGAGATAAAAAGTTATCAACGTCGTTACTATCCATATAATACTATTTTAACTCATGCTATTGGTTATGTTTCAAAAATGAACCTTTCAGAAATAAAAAATTTCCAACCTAAAGGATTATTAAGTCATTCTATTAATAATTACGATATTGGAAAATTAGGGATTGAACGTTACTATGAACCCATTTTAAGGGGAAAAATGGGTTATAAAGAAATAGAAGTTAATAATTACGGTAAAATCATACGACAATTAAGAAAAAAACTACCTTATCCCGGTAAAAATATCTATCTTACATTAGATATTCATCTGCAATGTTATGTTCAAAAATTACTAATGAATAGTAGAGGTGCCGTTATTGTTGTTGATCCCCAAGATGGGGGTATATTATCGCTTGTATCTAATCCTAGTTATAATCCTAATTTATTTGTAGAAGGTATCTCTAAAAAGGATTATCTAGGTTTAATAAAAGATGAAAACTGTCCTTTAATTAATCGTGTTACACAAGGATTGTATCCTCCTGCTTCTACAGTTAAACCATATATATCTGTATCAGCAATGACACTTGGTATTATTAATAAAAATTTTTCATTATTTGATCCAGGATGGTGGAAATTACCTAATTCAGAAAAAAGATATAGGGATTGGAAAAGATGTGGGCATGGTCAAATTAATGTGACTAAAGCAATTGAGGAATCAGCGGATACATTTTTTTATCAAATAGCTTATGATTTAGGTATTGATCGTTTATCAGAATGGATGAAAAAATTTGGATATGGTCAATACACAGGTATTGATCTTTTAGAGGAATCTATGGGAGTAATGCCCAATAGAGATTGGAAAAAACATCGTTTTAAAAAACCTTGGTATCAAGGAGATACCATTCCAGTTGGAATAGGACAAGGTTATTGGACAGCAACTCCAATTCAAATGTCAAAGGCACTTATGGCTTTAATTAACAATGGATTATTACGTACTCCACATCTATTATTAGGGATACAAGATCATGAAGGTATAAAAACTTATAAACAACATTCTTGTAGTCAAATAGGAGATCCTTATTCTATTTTTTGGAAAATAGTAAAAGACGGAATGTACGGTGTTGCTAATCGACCCAATGGGACAGCATATAGAAATTTTTTTAATGCCCCTTATAAGATAGCTGCAAAATCTGGTACTGCCCAAGTTTATAGTTTAAAAAAAAATGAATTTTATAATGCTAAAAAAGTTTCTAAAAAGTTAAGAGATCATAAACTAATGATTGCTTTTGCTCCATATGATAAACCTAGAGTAGGAGTAGTAGTCATTTTAGAAAATGGTAGTGGTGACTTAACGGCCGGTTCGGTAACTAGAAAAATTATGGATTATATTTTCATTCAAGAAAACAATCTAAACAAATAAAATAAAAAAGGACAATAAAATATGAATAATAATTCAATATGGAACAAACTATATATTGATAAAATATTATTTTTATTTATTACCTTAATTTTAGTTTACAGTATATTTTTAATATGGAGTGCAAGTGGACAAGATATAAAGATGATGGAACGTAAAATTATTCAAATTTTTATAGGTATGGTGGTAATGCTTCTACTTGCTCAAGTGCCACCAAGAAAATATGAATCGAATGCACTATATTTATATATAATTTGCATATTGTTATTAATTTTAGTAAAATTATTCGGTCCAATAAATAAAGGAGCACAACGTTGGTTAAATCTTTCATTTCTACGATTTCAACCTTCAGAAATGGCAAAGATAGCGGTTCCACTTATGGTAGTACGATTTATAAATCGAGATAGTTACCCCCCTTCTTTTAAAGCTACTCTTATTATATTAGTAATCATTTTTATTCCTACTTTACTAGTCGCAACTCAACCAGATCTTGGAACCGCTATATTAATAGCGATTTCGGGTTTATTTATACTTTTTTTATCTGGTATAAGTTGGAAATCTATTATGATAACTTTATCCTTATTCACTGCATTTCTACCCATATTATGGAATTTCTTTATGCATAACTATCAAAAGGATAGAATTATGATATTATTTTCTCCTGATCTAGATCCATTAGGTTCCGGTTATCACATAATCCAGTCTAAAATCGCTACTGGTTCAGGAGGATTTACCGGAAAAGGATGGTTACATGGGACTCAATCCCAACTTGAATTTCTACCGGAACGTCATACTGACTTTATTTTTGCTGTTTTAGGAGAAGAATTAGGATTTATTGGAGTACTCTTACTATTAGTACTATATTTAGGTATAATTATACGAGGATTAATTATTGCAATTCAAGCGCAAAATACTTTTGGACGTGTAATAACAGGGAGTATAATATTAACTTTATTTGCTTATGTTTTTATAAATATAGGTATGGTTACTGGAATACTTCCTATAGTTGGGATCCCACTACCCTTAATTAGTTATGGAGGTTCATCATTAATTGTCTTGATGGCCAGTTTCGGTATGATTATGTCTATACACACTCATAGGAAAATGTTATCAAAACATCTTTAACTCTGATAGTTCATTATTTAAAAAAAATGTTTCATTTTAATAATATTTTTACATATCGTATATTTTGGTTCGTATTAATACTTTCTGCTTTAATTTGGGAATGTATTGTACTTCTCTTACAATACTTTTTTTATTTTAAACCCTGTGTTTTATGCATTTATCAACGCGGTGCTTTATATGGAATTATATTGGCAGGTTTAATTGGGATTATTGCCCCGAATAAAAAAATATGTCGATATAGTGGGATATTACTTTGTATTTATAGTGCTATAGAAGGAATGTATTTCGCTATGAAATATGTTAGAAGACAACTATATCCTTCACCTTTTGATACATGTGATTTCTCTATAAGTTTTCCTACTTATTTTCGCTTAGACAAATGGATCCCTTTTATATTTAATCCTATTGGAGATTGCTTAACAAAAGAGAAACAATTTTTATTGTTAGAGATTTCTCAATGGTCTGTTATTATATTTGGATTATATTTGATTATTATAGTCCTAATATTACTAATAAATTTATTCTATTATATCCGACTCTTTTTAAGAGAGTAAAGAGCTTGTCATCATTGATTAATAAACATATAAAATATCTCGCACAATTACCGAAAATTGCTCAGTCTATTGAGGATATACATACATTATATAATCCCGATGCTTTTTTTTATACTTTATTACAATCTATTAAGAATGCTAAAAAACGTATCTATCTAGTTATTTTATTTTTAGAAAAAGATAAAGGAGGGTATAAAATACTTAATGCTTTGTATCAAGCTAAAAGATATAATCCTATACTTGAGACAGTAGTATTAGTTGATTGGTATCGTGCACAACGTGGTCGTATTGGTTCAAATTCCATATATACCAATGCGGATTGGTATTATCAAATGGCTCAGCATTATCCGGATATAGATGTGCCAATCTATGGTGTTCCAATAAATATCCATGAAGCGTTAGGAGTATTACATTTAAAAGGGTGTATTATTGATGACACTATAATATATAGCGGAGCTAGTTTAAATAATGTATACCTTCATCAAAGTGAAAAATATCGATCCGATCGATATCAAATTATCCACAATCCATTATTAGCAGAAGTGTTTCTAAATTATATTCATAGACAATTACTTATCATGCCTCCTGTTGTACAAATAAATAGCCTAATAGTGAATAAAAAGAAAAATACAAAAAATAAAAATAAAATACGATTATTTCGACAATCATTAAGATATGCGAATTATATTTTTAAAAATAGTGCTAATGATGATGAATTAGCTATAACACCATTAGTAGGATTAGGGAAAAAAAGTCTTTTAAATCAGACCATACATCATCTCATATGTTCTACTAAGAAAAAATTGATAATATGTACCCCATATTTCAATATGCCAATGTTATTAATACGTGATTTTATTGCTCTTCTTAAGAGAGAGAAAAAAATAGAAGTTATTATTGGTGATAAAATAGCGAATGATTTTTATATACCTGAAGATCAACCATTTAAAATAATTGGAGCAATACCTTATTTATATGAAGTTAACTTACGCCACTTTATCATCCGTTTACAACAATATATCGAAAATGATCAATTACTAATCAGATTATGGAAAGACGGTAATAATAGCTATCATCTTAAAGGAATATGGGTAGATGATGAATGGCAACTATTAACAGGTAATAACTTTAATCCTCGATCTTGGCGTTTAGATTTAGAAAATGCCTTATTAGTTCATGATCCGAAAAACTTATTATTAGAACAAAGAAAACAGGAACTATTTTTCATTCGTTCCCATACGAAAAAAATTACTCATTTTACCCAAATTCAAAAAATTTCTGAATATCCTAATAAGATAAAAAAGATTATTAGAGGGTTAAGAGGTATCCGTATAGATAAATTGATCAAACAAATTCTTTAAATTGAATATTATTTATGATACCAAGAGATAACAAATCATTTATTATTATTGATGGATCCTTTCATTTATATCGTTCTTATTATGTTTTTTCATCAATTTTTAGTAAAAAGACTCACCAACCTATTGGTGCAATATACGGAGTATTGAATACTATAAAAAAAATATTGATAACATTTCAACCGGAATATATAGCAATAGTATTTGATACGAATGGAAAAAATTTTCGTAGTGATATTTTTTCAGAATATAAATTGCATCGTAGTCCAATGCCTGATAATTTGCGAAGACAGATTAACCCTCTATTGAATATTATTCAAAAATTAGAATTACCTATACTTAGTATATCCGGAGTAGAAGCGGATGATGTCATTGGTACTTTAGCTCTAGAAGCAGAAAAAAATGGTTTAAATGTAATAATTAGTACAGGTGATAAAGATATGGCACAGCTGGTTTCAAGACACGTGTCTCTTTTATACCATAATAATAAAATTAATAGTCTTATTGGACCGGAAGAAATCCAATTGAAATTTGGTATATCACCCAATTTTTTTGTTGACTATTTAGCCTTAGTAGGGGATAAATCTGATAATATTCCTGGCGTACCTGGTATTGGAGTCAAAACAGCTCTCTATCTTCTCAAACACATCGGACATATAAAAAGACTATATGAAAATCTTGAAGTCATTCCGCACTTAAAAAAATTGAGATCGGCGAAAATTACGGCTAAGAATCTAAAAAAATATCGCGAATTAGCCTTTCTCTCCTATCAACTCGCTACTATAAAAACAGACGTCGCATTAGAACAACAATCTTATCAAGCATTTAAAATAAAAAAACTTCATACAGACTTTCTCCATCTGATCATACAAGAATTCAATCTAATTTGATTAGAGAAAATCATATGCATTGTAACTGAGACCAGTCTTCCCTTTACTATCAGAACCCATTAGATAAAGATAAATCAAGGTGATATCATTTGGGGACTTCAAATTCATCGGATTTTCATTTGGGAAAGCACTGGCTCGCATATGAGTACGAATAGCTCCAGGATTAATACAATTTACTCTTAAAAGAGTGGGATCATATTCATGAGATAAGACTTGCATCATCCCTTCTGTTGCAAATTTAGATACGGCATAAGCTCCCCAATGAGCACGACCTTTTCTACCTACACTAGAAGTAGTAAATATAATAGAAGGACTACGAGCGTTGAGTAATAGAGGTAAGAATGTTTGGGTTATCATAAACGTTCCGTTTATATTCACATCAATTACTTGTTTCCAATGAAAAGGATCTTGTTGTGCAATAGGCATAATAGTACCAAGTAATCCGGCGTTGTTAAGTAATCCATCAATATGGGATATATTCTTCTTTGCTATTTTATTGATTAAATTTTGATATTCTTTAGGATCTTGACAAGCAAGATCAAAGGGAAGGATCATTGCCTCCTTATATCCCATCTTCTCTATCGTTTGCTTTACAGATAAAAGTTTTTTCTCATTTCTACTAAGAAGTATTAATCGAGCTCCATATTTTGCATAGGAAATAGCTACAGATCTTCCTATCCCATCACTAGCACCGGTTACTAAAATAATATAATTATCTAATAAATTTTTTATAGGGGAATAATTCATTATTGACACTCCTAAATTAATTAATAAATAAATCGTAACGTAATATTATCTTAGACAACGATATGTAGTATATCAAAATATTCCATAGAACTTTGTTTCTAAAATTATCGTATTAGTTTATAATAAAATTAGTTTATAATAAAATTTAATTAAAATTTCTTTGCTGGATAAATATAGAGAAGATGACGATAGATGAAATTAAAAAACAATTAGGTTGGGCTGGATTACAATATATACGACCTTTTACTATTGTAGGAGTAGGAACCGGTTCGACCGTTTCACATTTTATGGATGCACTAGCAACATCTAAACATCAAATCAAAGGAGCAATATCAAGTTCGGAAATGTCTTCTATCAAATTAAAAAGTTTAGATATTCCTTTATTTAATCTCAATGATGTAAGTTCGGTAGATATTTATATAGATAGTGCAGATGAAATTAATTCTCAGATGCAAATGATTAAAGGAGGAGGGGGTGCATTAACTAGAGAAAAAATTATTGCAGCTGTAGCTAAAAAATTTATTTGTATTGTCGATTCAAGTAAAAAAGTAGAAATATTAGGAACATTTCCACTTCCAATCGAAGTCATTCCCATGGCTCGATCATGGGTAACTAAAGAAATGCTTCGATTAGGTGGTATTCCTGAATACAGAAAAGGAATAACGACTGATAATGGCAATATTATTCTTGATGTAAAGAATTTAAGGATTTCTAATCCTATCGAACTAGAAGAAACAATAAATAATATACCTGGAGTAGTAACAGTAGGATTATTTGCTCGTAGAAGTGCCGATATAGCTTTAATAGGTAGTCAATATGGAATACAAACGGTTATTAAAAAAACATAGATAGAAGAAATTATTATTTTTTAATAGCTTCGGTATTTTTTATTATATTAATAAAGGTATCAGTTTTTAAGCAAGCGGAACCTATAAGAGCACCAGATACATCTGATTGTCTCAAGAATTGAGATATATTTTCTTCATTAACAGAACCACCGTATTGAATACGTAACTGCTTGGCTACATTTTCATCATATCTAGCAATATGATATCGAATAGATTGATGAATTTTTTGAACTTGTAATGGATTAGCGTGTCTACCCGTACCAATTGCCCAAATAGGTTCATATGCAATGATGCTATCATAAAATGACTCTATCCCTACAAAATTTATTATAGAATCTAACTGTTGGTGACATATGTACTCAGACTGTCCTATTGCATACTCTTGTTCATTTTCACCTATACATAAAACTGGAATTAAACTTGCTTCTTTAATTAAAGCAAATTTTTTAGCAATATTATGATTACTTTCTTTATGATAAAGACGTCTTTCAGAATGTCCAATAATAACATATTTTACACCAATGTCTTTTAACATTCGAATAGATGTTTCACCGGTAAAGGCTCCAGAGATATTCGTATCTACATTTTGAGCACATAAAGTAATATTCTGATTTAAATAACGCATAGCCAATTCTAAATAAACCATAGGAGGTGCAATAGCAATCTCAACATGGAGATTCATTAGTTTTAGCTTACTACATAAATCTGTAAAGTAGCTTTTGATTATCTTTTTATTTCCATGTAACTTCCAATTACCTATGATTAAGGGTAAAAACATGAATTTTATCCTATCTATAAATTGTTTAATAATATAATAATTCTACAATACTATATCATAAAATAGATAAATAAAATAAAAAATAGAGAATAATTATCTATCAGACTGAAAAATAATTACCAATAGTGTTCACTACTGATATTTCCTATCTTATTTTTTAAATTTTTACGCATACCACGATTATTTTTTAAAAATTCTGTAACATTGCGCATCATATTAGGATTACCACACAACATCACATGACTCTTTTCAAGACTCATTGTTAAACCTACTGTTGATTCTAAAGATCCATCTTGAATTAGATTAGGTATACGACCCATGAGGGTTCCTGCAATCTTTTCTCTACTAACGATTAATACTGTTTTTAGTTTACCTTTATAATGTTTTTTTAACATTGATATTTTATTGAGATAACTAAAATCGTTATAAAAACGTACTGCATGTATAAGAATAATATTTTTAAAACGATCTAAATCTTCTCCTTGACTAAGAATTGATAAATAGGGTCCAATTGCTGTTCCGGTTGCTAACATCCATAAATCATCACAAGATGGAATCGTATCTAGAATCAAAAAACCAGATGCGTCTTTTTTTACCATTATACGCTCTCCTAGTTTTATTAAACTTAAATTTGTGCTAAACTTTCCATTAGGTATAGTAACACAATAGAATTCAAGATCTGGATCTTTTGGTGCATTGACATAAGAGTATGCACGTTGAATTCTTTCACCGTTAATTTCTAAAGCTAATCTAGTAAATTGTCCTGCTATGAACGGATTAATAGGAGCACGAATAATTAAACTAAAAAGGTTTTTTGTCCAATGTTTGATTTGTATAACTTCACCAATAACCCATCCATTCATATATTATTCCTTAATAAGGCATATTTATAAAGCATAATACTATGTATTCATAGTTCTTATAACAGGAACACTTTAATATAAAGTGAAAGAATAATTTTCTACGATATCTGTTCTAGATGAAATCTAGTTTTATCATAAAATAATATACTCCTTAATTATCAAAATTAACATATATATTTATTATTAATTAAAAATTATATCTTATGGAAGACACTAAAAAAAATATATTTCGTATACGTATCTTAATACTATTAATATTATTAGTAGCAGTAGGTCAAATGACACAAGCTATTTATATAGCCGGTATTCCAATTATGGCAAGTGAACTAAAGGTACCAGAAGGAACATTACAAAGATTATTAGCAGCTTATTTATTATGTTATGGTATATCACAACTAATTTATGGACCTCTATCCGATCATTTTGGACGTAGACCGATGATTTTTCTTGGAATGGGTATATTCTATTTAGGTACTTTAATGGCGATGAATAGTTATTCTTTATTATTTGTTACATTTTCCTGTGGTATTCAAGGAATGGGAACCGGTGTTAGTGGAGTAATGGCGCGCGTTCTACTGAGAGATACGTGTAAGGGCAATGAACTTCGACGTACTAATAGTTTACTAAACATGGGTGTAATATTTATTCCCTTAGTTGCTCCTTTGATTGGAGGAATATTATCTAATTACTTAGGTTGGAGATCTTGTTTTGTTTTTCTATTAATTTTGAGTAGTATTATTAGCATAATTATTTGGTGGTTTCTACCAGAAACCCGTCCTTTACTTTTAGTTAAAAGTTATCCTAAAATATTTATTTTTAAATACTTATTATGTGAAAAAACTTTTAATCATTATCTTCTTATTTTAGTAGGAGGAGTATCAGGGATTGTGGCATTTAAATCAAGTAGTGGAGTTCTATTAGGCAATATGGGTTTTAGTGTATACGAAAGAAGTATACTCTTTATACTTCCTTTACCTAGTACTTTTCTTGGGGCCTGGTATGTTAGTCGTATTACAATTTCTTTTAAGCATTCAATGTGGTTAGCAGTACTTAGCTGTATAGGAGCAGGTTTGCTAATGTGGATTCCTGCTTGGTTTAATATTATGACACTATGGACCTTAATTTTACCAGCTAGCTTATTTTTTTTTGGTGCTGGTATGTTATTCCCACTAGCTACTACGGGTGCCATGGAGCCTTATCCCTATTTTGCTGGTACTGCTGGTGCATTAGTTGGTAGTATTCAAAATATTGTTTCTGGTGTTATTGCAGGCTTTTCTTCGTTATTACCTCAAAACAATCAACATAGTCTTGGCATGATAACTTTTAGTATGGGACTAATGATATTGTTATGTTGGATTTCTCTCGCAAGGAGTGTCAACCATAATAATTAATAAATAAGCCACTCAATAAGGAAATAATCTATCTATAGCGGTTGAATATCAGATCGCGCACGATTTACTGCTTTTTTCCATCCATCATAATAACGATTTCTTTCTATTGTTTCAATATTAGGGCGAAATTCTTTTTCAATAGTCCATTTACTACGAACTTCTTCTAAATCGTTCCAAAATTGAACGGCTAAACCTGCTAGATATGCCGCACCTAGTGCTGTTACTTCTCTTACTACGGGTCTTTCCACTCTAGTACCGAGAATATCAGATTGAAATTGCATTAAAAAATTATTAACTACTGCTCCTCCATCTACTCTTAAGGATTTAAGTCGTTTATGTGAGTCAGCTTGCATTGCTTCAATTAAGTCTCTAGTTTGAAATGCAATAGATTCTAATGTTGCTCTAATAATATGATTAGAAGTAACACCTCTTGTAATGCCAAAAATTATTCCACGTGCATAAGGATCCCAATATGGGGCACCTAGTCCAGTGAAAGCTGGAACAACGTATACACCATTAGTATTATTTACTTTTTTTGCAAAATATTCGGAATCAGCTGCATCATTAATCACTTTTATTCCATCTCGTAACCATTGAATGGCAGCTCCAGCAATAAATACGGCACCTTCTAACGCATAATTTACTTCCCCTTGTTGACCACATACTACTGTAGTTAAAAGACCATGTTTAGATCTTACTATCTCTTTTCCAGTATTCATTAATAAAAAACAACCTGTGCCATAAGTATTTTTTGCCATTCCTGGCATTACACAAAGCTGACCGTATAAAGAGGCTTGCTGATCTCCAGCAATTCCTGCAATAGGAATCGCAATAGAATCTTTACCACATAAATTTATTTTTCCATAAATTTCAGAAGAGGAACAAACTTTTGGTAACATTGAGTATGGGATATTCATAGCTTCTATTAAATTTTTATCCCATTCTAATGTATGAATATTAAATAACATTGTGCGAGATGCATTAGTATAATCAGTTACATGGACTTTACCTTTGGTCATATTCCAAATAAGCCAAGTATCTACAGTCCCACAAAGTAATTCACCACGTTTAGCTCGTTGTCGAGCAGTTTTAACATTATCTAGAATCCACTGTATTTTTGTACCAGAAAAATAAGGATCAATCACTAATCCAGTAGTATATCTTATATACTCTTCCATTCCTGCTTCTTTAAGATTTTTGCAAATATCAGCGGTTCTTCTACATTGCCATACAATAGCATTATAAATAGGTTTACCAGTTTCCTTATCCCAAACTATTGCTGTTTCTCGTTGATTAGTAATCCCTATTCCAGCAATTTGATTCAAATTAATATCCGTTTTTTTTATAGCTTCTATCATAGCTATATTTTGACTTGACAAAATTTCCATTGCATCATGTTCGACCCAACCTGGTTTAGGATAAATTTGAGTAAGTTCACGTTGAGATATACTAACAATATTAGCATTATGGTCTAATATAACTGCTCTGGAATTAGTTGTTCCTTGATCTAAGGCAATAATGTATTTTTTTTCTTCTAATGACATATTATACTCTCACTAATATAAAAATAATTGGGATATACTAAGTAAATATTATTACTTAGATTTTTCTATTATTTCTTTAGGTAAATATGGCTTAATAAGCTTATTATAAGTTAATGCACCTAAGCATCCACCTAATATTGGTGCAAATAGAGGAACAAGAAAATATGGAATATTTGTTCCACCTGTAAAAGCAATACTTCCCCATCCTATTAAATAAGTAAAAATCTTTGGACTTAAATCACGTGCTGGATTTAATGCAAATCCTGTTAATTTACCTACAGATGATCCAATTAATGTGATAACAATGCCAATTAATAATGGTAAAAAAGGTTTATAGGAAATAATATTTATAAAAAATAAAATTAAACATAATAGAATAGAAGTAATTATAGTTTCTATAAAAAAAGCTTTATAAAAAGAGATATGTGAATCAGGATAGGTAGAAAACATATTAATTAAATTAATATATTTGACTGATTCATGTGTATGAATTGGAGAGTGAATATATTCGTAAAAACAATTATAGTACAAAATATAAACTAATACTGTAGCAAAAAATGCACCAAGCATTTGTGAAAAAATATATGGTATTACTTTTTTTGATTGAAATGAAGAAGATAACCAGAAAGCAACAGTCACTGCTGGGTTAAGATGTGCCCCAGAGAGGGGGGAAGCAAAATAAATTGCTATAGTGGCACTTAATCCCCAAATCATACATATTTCCCACTGCCCATAAGGAATATCCATAATTTTCATTCCAACTACACTACCAATTCCAAAAAAAACTAATAATCCTGTTCCAAAAAATTCCGCAATACACTGACCTTTTAAAGATAAATCTATTTGATTCATAATTTCCTCTTTGATATTTACCTTAATTTCTGTAAATCCATTAATAATATAAGTGAATCATCTCTAAGAATTGGATCTTTATTATACATAGATTTAAATTGAGTTAAAATAGAAATAAAAAAATGAGAACTAATGATTAATTTATGAAAGCTATAGAATTAGAAAATTAATTCATTGTGAGGATATATTTAGTTAGTATTAATGAATATATCATTTAATTTAAAAATTTTTTTATTCAGTAACAATTGATTTCTATTAGAATAGCAATAATAAGTAATCGTTATCTATTCTATCTACTACCAAAAATAGCTGTACCAATTCTCAACAAATTACTTCCAGCAGCTATTGCCGCTATCATATCATGACTCATACCTAAGGATAATGTATCTACAGAAGAGTAAGAATATTGTAATTCCTTAAACAATTTAAAAATTTTGACAAAATTTATTATCTGTTTATTAAAATTAGTCTCTATAGTTGGAATACACATAATTCCTCTTAACTGTAAATTAATACATGATTTTATTATTTTAGCTAGTGAAAAAATTTGGTTAGATGCAATTCCTCCTTTATTTTTTTCACCATCAATATTAACTTGAATTAAAACATTAAGAGGAGAAAGATTTGGAGGTCTCTGCACATTAAGTCTATGAATGATTTTTGTACAATCTATCGTATGACACCAATCAAAATATTCCGCAACTAATCGACTTTTATTTGATTGTAATTGACCAATAAAATGCCAAATTAATTTATAATTTTTACTAAAAAAATATATTTTTTCTACTCCTTCTTTAACATAATTTTCTCCAAATTCTTTTTGTCCTGCCAATATAGCATATTGTATTAGCTCTATAGGTTTATTTTTACTAACAGCAACTAAACGAATTCTATTCGTATCACATCCATACTTTTTTGCAATAATTTTTATTTCATTACGAATAGATTTAATTCTTTTTTCAATGATATTCATTAATATTATTCAATAATTTTTAATAGAAGAATTTATTTATAAAATAAATTCTTCTCCTAAATATATCTCTCTTACTTTTTTATTTTTTATAAGATCCGAAGATATACCATTTGCAAGTAATTTACCTTGATTTATAATATAAGTCCGCATACAAATATCCAGTGTATCACGTACATTGTGATCCGTAATAAATATACCTAATCCTATTTTCTTTAAATATTTAATGATCTTTTTTATATCAAAAATAGAAATAGGATCAACTCCAGCAAAAGGTTCATCTAGTAAAATAAATTTAGGATTAGCAATTAAGGATCGAGCAATTTCTACTCTTCTTCTCTCACCTCCAGAAAGAAATTGACCTAGACATTTACATAAATGTGTAATATTAAATTCATTCATTAATGAATAAACACGATCTAAGCGTTCTTTATATGATATATTTTTATGTATTATTTCTAATATTGCCATTAAATTATCAAATACGCTTAATTTACGAAAAATAGAAGCTTCTTGAGGAAGATAAGTAATACGGAATTTAGCTCTAGCATATAAAGGTAAAAAACTAATATCATTTTCATCTATAAATATTTTACCTATATCATGTTGTATAATACCTGCTATCATATAAAAAATGGTAGTTTTTCCTGCACCGTTGGGTCCTAATAATCCAACAATTTCTCCAGATTTTATTTCTAAAGAAATATTATCTATGATAGTTCTACCTTTATAATATTTTGTTAAATTTTTTATAACTAAATTGGACATTATTCTATTTATAGACGACCGTTAGTTAGTTATTTTGATTTAAATATTTCAGGATGTAATAGTGTTGTTACTACCTGCTGTCTACTATTAGTACTAAATGCTTCTATTCTCTTTTCTTTTATTAAGAAAGAAATACAATCACTTTTAATTGTACCATTAATTTTTTTAATATAAGCATTATCTGTTAATAAAATTATATTATTATTAATATCGTAACATATTTTTTCTGATTGAGCATATATTTTTTCTCCATTTTTTTCAAAAAAACAATAAATTTTTATAGGTTGACCGTACCCTTTTATAATACTGGCTGAATTACTATTTTTATTACTATAAGTAATAATTACTTTATCTGCATGGATTTCAATTGTACTGTGTGTAATAACAATATTTCCTGTAAAAGTAATAATACCAGTTTCCATATTGATAGATTGATTTTGTGATTGTATATAAATAGGATTTTTTTTGTCAGTAGTATTTGCTAATACTATTTTGTTTATATTAAAAAAAAAATATTATTAAATAGAAGAAGCATAATTTAATAAATCGTAAATTATTTATAATAAGTTGTTTTAACTTCTTCAAGAAGTTCAATAGTTTTATCATGTAAACTGCCTTTTAGTTTCATACCAATAGATTGAAAACCAATTCCAGTTAGAAAAACAATATTTTCAGAAATAATCTCTTTATTTAATAAATTAAACACTGCATTATCCATTGATAATTTTTGAATCATTCCTATTTCAATTATATTTTTAAATTGTATAGATCCATTTAAATATAAGTTATTATTGTCTTTAAGTATCGCTTGATCAGCAGTTATTAACCAAGTTCGAGTATTATTTTCACTAAATAAAATAGTAATTGGAGAAATAATATAAGTAGTATTTCTATTTAAGAAAAATTGAGCAGATAGAGCTTCTATTTTAGAAATGATATTACCATTTTGGGGATTATAAAATAAAATATTAATATTTTTACCTTGATATGTAGGGAAATCTAATATGGATTGATCAATATCCAATTTTAAATTGATATTATCATTCCATATCCAATTTGAAATTAATAATATCAAATATAAAAATAGTGATTCTATTATTCCATACATTTTTTATTTATTAAAATTCATTAGATATGAATCATATTTTTCATGCAATTTACCTTGTGCTAAAAGTAAGAGATCACAAATTTCTCTAATGGCTCCATTTCCTCCATTATTTTGAGTAATATAAGTTGATTGTACTTTTACTAAGGGATGTGCATCTTTCACTGCTATATTTAATCCTACTAATTTCATAACAGGTAAGTCAATTAAGTCATCACCAATATATGCTATCTGATATTTTTCTAAATTTAATTTTTCAATTATAATATTAAAAGGAATCACTTTGTTCGTTTGTTCTTGATATAACAAATCAATGCCAATAATATCACAATAAATTTTTAATAACTTACTTGTACGACCAGTAATAATAGCAACTTTAATATTATTTTTTAATAAAGAACGAATGCCATATCCATCACGTGCATGAAATGGTTTGATTTCATTCCCATCAAAACTCGAATAAATAATACGATCAGATAAGACTCCATCTACATCACAAATTAATAAACTAATATTTTCAGCTTTATCTAAAAAATTAGAGGAAATTTCTCCATATAATGTAGGAATATTGGGATTTTCATACATAATAACACTCCTTATTTATACAATACCAGATCGTAATATATCATGAATATGTATAATACGATTTTTATCAGAGACTAATGATGTAGTAATATGATTATTTTTTAATAAATTTAATCTGCTAATACATTAGGATCCATATACCACTAACAGTCATTACATCCGTAATATAAATCTGATTTAGATCGATTTTTCTAATAATATCAATCAATAATACGCCTGCCTACCTTCTAAAATCTCCTAATGCTTTATTTAATGAAGCATTATTAAATACAAAATGAATTCTATCTCCAATATGCATAATATCCTGTACACGTATTTCGGTAATAAACCTTCTATACTGAGAAAGAGCTAATGCATCTCCCATTATAAGTATAGCTTCTGCACTAGTAAGTAGTACTAATACAAATGAGCCTCTTGAGGAACATTTATACGTATATGTAAGGATTAAATATTTAAGAATAGGAAAGAGTTTTATTATTTCATAAGATTAACCTGAATTAGATAATATCGTAATAATTATTATAAATCATTCCAAGATCTCCATGACTAACTTCGATAGGATGAAAAAAAAAGAAGGGGGTACCAGTACTAGAAGCGGCAATTTTACGACCTATATCTTCAGATATCCCTACTCCCATTATTACTACTTTTCCATGACATTGAAGTATAATTTCACAAGCACGATGAAAATCATTCTTAATATGATCGGTAAAATATTGTAATCCAGCTATCTCAATAGCAAATACTTTTTTTCCAATAGATATGAAATTAAAATTTTCTTGTTTTATTATTAGACATATTTAGTAGAATTGATTTAAAATAATCATAATAATATTTTTTATTAATATTCATTATCTATCAATATCTATCAATTTTATTAATCTCTCTTCTATTTGGATTTTAAATAGAAGAGAGAAGTCTATTATTTTTTTAATAGAATGAAATTGATTCTATTTATATAAATAACTATTATTTAGCTAATAAAATAAAAAATTATAGATTTCATCTCCTTCTAAATTTTTATTATAANTTAAATAGAAGAGAGAAGTCTATTATTTTTTTAATAGAATGAAATTGATTCTATTTATATAAATAACTATTATTTAGCTAATAAAATAAAAAATTATAGATTTCATCTCCTTCTAAATTTTTATTATAAAATGATAATTATTAACGACATCCATCTCCTTTACATTTAGGACAAAATCTAGATAAGAAATCACAAATGCCTGTAGTTGTTTTTTCACTATTTATAGAACTTTTTTGTATTAAAGAAATAAACTCTAATTCTAATTGCTCAAATTTTTGTAAATAATCTGCAGGACTTAACTCTTCATTAATTCTACGAAGATACTCAAAAGCAAGATGTCGAGCCATAATTTTATTATTATTCATTATCATATTCTCCTATATAAATTTTTTTCCATAAAATTATAAAAATCATATACTAAAAAAATAAAAATTATAGTATTATGAATATTTATACAATATATTTTAAAAATAGAATTTTTAATATATTTTAATATAAAAATATATAAATTACTTCTTATATTAATCTAATCCGGTCATTTATAATTAATAAAAGAAATATAAAGAAAATGTATTCAATACTATTAGCTATTTTTATACTTATATCCGTTAGTTTAATTATATGTATATTACTCCAATCGAATGAAAATTATAATATAGGAGGAGATTCTAGAATAGGGATGACTAATAATTTACTGAAATCAAGAAGTTCTAGTAATATTATGACTCGTATAACATCTATTTTAGCAATATTATTTTTTACGCTTAGTTTAATTTTAGGTAATATTAATAATAAAGATAATCATATAGGATCTCATTCCTTAAATATTTCAACAGATACTACCTCTATTAATTAATACTATTCAGAGAAATAATTACTTACCGAGGTGGTGAAATTGGTAGACACGCTATCTTGAGGGGGTAGTGCCTAATTTAGGTTTACGGGTTCAAATCCCGTCCTCGGTAAATAATAATTAATACTTGATATATTTAAAAAAATCATATATTATATATTATATTATTTATTTGTTCACCATTAAAAATATCGCGGGGTGGAGCAGTCTGGTAGCTCGTCGGGCTCATAACCCGAAGGTCGTCGGTTCAAATCCGACCTCCGCAACCAATCACTAAATCTCATAACAATAAATCTTTGAATCTTTCTCTTTGAATCTGTAACGTTCCAAAACGATATTATAATAGATCTATATTAATAATTATGTTAAAAATTTCACTTTAGTATTAATCTATCTATCATAAAGAAATTTATTAATTTATAATTTTTATTATTTTTATATAATAAAATACTTACAGAATATTCTTCCTACGATACATTAGAATACTTATTCAAATACATTGTATTACATTAATGATATTGAAAAATGCTAAAAATTAAATTTTGATTAGAGTTTTTTATTACTCTTAACCTTTTTAAGGAAACTTAAGGATGAACAAAGAGATTTTAGCTGTGGTTGAAGCAGTTTCTAATGAAAAATCTGTCCCAAGAGAAAAAATTTTTGAAGCTTTAGAAATAGCATTAGCTGCAGCAACAAAAAAAAAATATGAACAAGATATTGAAGTACGTGTTTGTATTAATCGTAAATCTGGAGATTATGAAACTTTTAGGCGTTGGCTTATAGTAAAAGAAGTAGTTCTACCTACTCGTGAAATTACTTTAGAAGCTGCAGAGTTTCATGATCCTAATGCTAATTTAGGTGAATATATTGAAGATAAAATTGAATCAGTGATTTTTGATCGTATTACCACGCAAACAGCAAAACAAGTTATTGTACAAAAAGTACGTGAGGCTGAAAAAGCAACAATACTGGATCAATTTAAGTGTCATGAAGGGGAAATTATTTCAGGTATAGTAAGAAAAGTAAATCGTGATAGTATTAGCTTAGATTTAGGAAATTATGTTGAAGCCACTATTCATCATGAAGATATGTTACCTCGAGAAAATTTTCGTCCAGGAGATCGAATTAAAGGAATATTATATTCAGTTAAACCAGAATCACGTAATATACAATTATTTCTTAGTCGTTCTCGATTAGAAATGCTTATTGAACTCTTTCGAATTGAAGTACCAGAAATTAATGAAGATATTATTGAAATCAAAGCAGCTGCTAGAGATCCAGGTTATAGAGCTAAAATTGCTGTTAAAACTAATGATAAAAGAATTGATCCCATTGGAGCATGTGTAGGTATAAGAGGTGCACGTGTACATGCTATTTCTAATGAACTTAATGGAGAACGTATTGATATTATTCTATGGCATGAGAATCCGGCTCAATTTGTAATTAATGCTATGGCTCCCGCTAATATAGTATCTATTGTAGTAGATGAAGATAATCATTCCATGGATATTGCAGTAGAAGCTAATAATCTAGCACAAGCTATTGGTAGAAATGGACAAAATGTTCGTTTAGCTTCTCAACTGAGTGGTTGGGAAATTAATGTAATGACAGAAGAAGATTTTTTTAAAAAAAATCAAGCTGAAAATAATAAAATTATTAATATTTTTACTAAAAATTTAGATATTGATGAACAATCTGCCATATCATTAGTAGAAGCAGGATTTTCTTCTCTTGAAGAAATTGCTTTTGTTCCAATAGAAGAACTTTTAGAAATAAAAGGAATTAATGAAAAAAAAGCAACAATATTACGTCAAAAAGCTAAAGAAGCATTAATAACTTTAAATGAGATAGATCAACATGCTATTATATCTTCTAAAGATAATGAAAAAAAACTAAATGAAGATTTACTTCATTTACCAGAAATTGATTATGAAATTGCATTAGAATTAGCAAAATATGGCATATATACAATTGAAAATCTTGCTGAACAAGGTATAGATGATTTGGCAATGATTAAAAAAATAAGTAAAGAAAAAGCTGGTAAATTAATTATGGCTGCACGTAATATTTGTTGGTTTAATAATGATTAAATAATAGAGCAGGACTATAAAATGGTAGATGTAACTATACAATCTCTTGCTAAAGAACTTCAGGTGTCTATTGATTTTTTACTAAATAAATTATCTGAAATAGGTATTAATAAAACTACATTAGATAGTTTGACACAAAAAGAGAAACAAAATTTAATAAATTTATTTCATAGTAAGAAATCTAATAATTTAGATTCAAAAGAAAACGTTATATTACGTCGTAGAACACTGAGTACTTTGAATATTCAAAGTTTGGACGGAAAAAATAAAACTATAAAAGTAGAGATAAGAAAAAAACATATATATAAAAATCTTGATAAAATAGATAATAACGTTATAAAAAATAATGATAAAGAAGAAAATCAATATTTATCAAATGATTTATCAAATATAAATAATACGTATAACAAAATTGAAAAAGAAACCATAGAAAATAATACTACTGGTAATAATAAAATTATAGAAGAAAAAAAAGATAGAGATATAGAAAATAATAATATATCTGATACAGTAGAATCACAATCCAAATCAGAAGTAGATAATATCAAGAAGACTCATTCAAAAGTGTCAAGACATTTCCGTGAAGCCGAAGATGATTTAAATAAAAAAGTTGAAGTTGATAGAAGATTTAAAAGTAATAAACATTCCAAAAGAAAGAGAAATATTTATTTATCAGAATCTAGAATTGATCGTGAAGAATCAAAAGTAATACGTATTAATAAAAATAGGCGTAGTAAATCATCGACTAATATTATGTTACAAGAGTTTAAAAAACCTATTCAAACAGTAACGAGGAATATAATTATTGGTGAAACTATTACAGTTTCAGAATTAGCAAATAAAATGGCAGTAAAAAGTTCAGAAGTAATAAAATCAATGATGCAATTAGGTGAAATGGTTACAATTAATCAAATACTCGATCAAGAAACTGCACAAATTGTAGCAGAAGAAATGGGACATAAAGTAATTTTGCATCATGATAATAATTTAGAAAATTTGTTAATAGCAGATCGAAATACAAAGGAAGAAATATCTATTATTCCAGAAAAACGTGCACCTATTGTAACTGTAATGGGTCATGTTGATCATGGAAAAACTTCACTATTAGATTATATTCGTTCTACAAAAGTAGTTAATAAAGAATATGGTGGTATTACCCAGCATATTGGTGCTTATCATGTAAAAACACATAATGGAATGATAACTTTTTTAGATACACCTGGACATTCAGCTTTTACTGCTATGCGAGCTAGAGGAACGAAAATAACGGATATTATTATATTAGTAGTTGCAGCTGATGATGGTGTAATGTCTCAAACCATTGAGACTATTCAACACGCACAATTAGCTAATGTTCCAATAATTGTCGCTATTAATAAAATTGATAAAATTGATATTAATATAGAACATATTAAAAGTGAACTAGCGCGCTATAATCTACTTTCAGAAGAATGGGGAGGAGATACTCAATTTGTTAACATATCTGCTAAATATGGAACGGGGATAAATGATCTTTTAGATGCAATTATTTTACAATCGGAAATGTTAGGACTCAAAGCAAAAAAAAGTGGTATAGCTAGTGGTATTGTAGTTGAATCTTTTCTCGATAAAGGAAAAGGTCCTATTGCTACCGTATTAGTACGTGAAGGAACTTTACAACAAGGTAATATTATTCTATGTGGTTTATCTTATGGAAAAATTCGTGCTATGCGTGATGAAATAGGTAATAATATCACTTCAGCCGGACCTTCAATGCCAGTTGAAATACTTGGTTTATCGATGGTACCAGATGCAGGAGATGAATTTATAGTTGTAAATAATGAAAAAAAAGCTCGTGAGGTTGCTTTATATCGTCAAGGTAAATTTCGTGAGATTAAATTAGCAAAACAAAAAAAAACCAATTTAGAAAATATTTTTGCTAACTTCAATGAAGAAAATAATGTATCGAATCTATACATAGTAATTAAAGCGGATGTGAAAGGATCTGTTGAGGCCATTAATAATGCATTAAGAATGCTATCTACTAATAAGATTAAAGTAGAAATTATTCATTCTGGTGTTGGAGCGATTACCGAAACAGATGTTGCATTGGCAGTATCTACAAATGCGATTTTATTAGGGTTTAATGTACGTGCAGATTCTACAGCACGTCGTATTATTATCCATGAAAATATAGATATTCGATATTATTCTATTATATATCATTTAGTTGATGATATTAAAAAAGCTATTAATGGACTTTTAACACCCGAATATAAAGAGAAAATTCTTGGTTTAGCTGAAGTTAGACACATATTTCGTTCACAAAAATCTAATGTGATAGCTGGTTGTATGGTGATTGATGGGATTATTAAACGACAAAGTAAAATACGATTACTACGTAATAATATAGTTATATATGAAGGAGAATTAGAATCGTTAAGACGTTTTAAAGATAATGTCAGTGAAGTTAGAAATGGAATGGAGTGTGGTATAGGTATTAAAAATTATCATGATATTCATAAAAATGATAAAATTGAATTTTTTGAAAATGAGCACATAGTAAAATCAAATCAAAATAAAGGTTTAGAATAATATGCAAAAAAGGGATTATCGTGTGTTACGTATTGCTCAGGAGATTAAAAAAGGCGTTGCTTTAATTTTACAAAATGAAATTAACGATCCAAAAATTGGGATGGTAACTATTTCTACAGTAAAATTATCGAAAGATTTATCTTATGCTAAAATCTATGTTTCATTTTTTAATGCCAAAGTATCTATATCTACTGGAATTAAGAGACTTCAACTGACTACAAGTTTAGTTCGTTACCTATTGAAGAAATTTGTTCACTTACGTATAATTCCTAATATAATCTTTATTTATGATCATTCTTTATGTCATGGTAAATATATATCTAATCTTATCGATAAAGCAATCAATATTGCATGAATAATACTGTAGATATTGTAAAAAAATACTTAAATTTTCGTCGTGATGTCAATGGTATTCTTCTATTAAATAAACCGAAGGGAATTTCATCCAATGGATTTCTTCAAAAATTAAAAATAATATTTTGTGCTAAAAAAGCGGGTTATATAGGAACACTAGATCCATTAGCTACGGGTATGTTACCTATTTGCTTTGGAAAAGCCAATAAATTTGTATCATACTTAACTAATGCAGATAAAAGATATCGGGTGAAAGCTTTTCTTGGACAGAGTACAAATACATTTGATGCAGAAGGGAAAATTACTAGTATAAAACCAGTAATCTTTAATAAAAATAATCTAGAAGATGTATTAAATTTATTTAGAGGTGAAATGGATCAAATACCACCAATGTTTTCTGCTTTAAAATATAAAGGGATTCCTTTATATAAATATGCTAATAAAGGTATCAATATATATCGTCAACCTAGAAAAATTTCTATTTATAGTTTGAAATTGATCAATTGGAGTGCAAATAAACTTGAATTAGAAATACATTGTTCAAAAGGGACATATATACGTGTTATCATAAACGATATTGGTGAAAAGTTAGGTTGTGGTGCCTATGTACAATCTTTGCATCGTTTATCAGTTGCACATTTTTCAGAAGAAAGTATGATACAATTTGATGAGATTAAAAGAATTGTTTCGGAAAATATTTCTCTCTTAGAAAGTAAAACAATATTTTCTAAAATCGATCAATTATTACTTCCATACGAACAATTGAGAAGAAATATATTATGACTACTATATCTAGTAGGTAGTCATATAAAATAATATATGTTTTTATTAATTTTACTATATTAATATCATTATAAAACATACATATAAAATATTTTTTATATAAATATGGAGGATAAAAAATTTGCTAAATAGCACTCAAAATAACAGAGAAATTATTACCAATTTTGGACATAATGAAAATGATAGTGGTTCTGTTGAAGTACAAGTTGCTTTTTTTACTGCTAAAATTAATGCATTACAAAATAATCATTTTGTAACTCATAAGAAGGATTTTCATAGTCGTAAAGGATTACTTTATCTTGTTTCACAACGTCGTAAACTCTTAAATTATCTAAGAAAAAAAAATATTAATCGCTATACAAATTTAATTGATAAATTAGATTTACGACATTAGAAATTATACGACAATAATACGAAATAAATCTCTAAAGAAAAAATCTATCATCTATCAGAAAAATTCCCATTTTCTGATAATTTTTAATTTTATACTTTTTTTTAAAGTTACTATGATTTTTAATTTATATTAAAAGGATATTAATTTGTTACATTCTATTATTCAAAAATTTCAATATGGCAATAGTATAGTAAAGATAGAAACTGGACTTATAGCACGTCAATCGACGGCTTCAGTAATGATCACTATTGATGAAACATCCATTCTTGTTACTATGGTAGTCGCTAAAAAGCAAAAAAGTGAACAAGACTTCTTTCCTTTAACTATTAATTATCAAGAACGTACTTATGCTGCTGGTCGTATTCCGGGTGGATTTTTTCGTAGAGAAGGCCGCCCTAGTGAAAATGAAATTTTAGTATCGCGTTTGATTGATCGTCCTCTACGTCCTTTATTCTCATCCTCTTTCTTTAATGAAGTTCAATTAACGGCTACGGTAGTTTCAGTTGGACCTCAAATTAGTCCTGATATTGTTGCTATTATTGGTTCTTCTGCCGTAATTAGTATATCTGGAATTCCATTTCATGGTCCAGTTGGTGCAGCCCGTATTGGTTATGTTAATAAACAATATATACTTAATCCAAATTCAGAAGAATTAAATAAAAGTTCACTAGATTTAGTAATATCTAGTACTGCAGATGCAATAGTCATGATTGAATCTGCCTCACAATTTTTAAATGAAGAAGAATTGTTAAATGCCATAATATTTGGTCATAAACAACAAGAAATTGTTATTCAGAATATTAATGAATTGGTAAATAAAGTTAATAAACCTAATTGGACATTAGTTTCTTCCGAAGAAACTAAAACCGCGCTTATAAGACAGCGTATTAAGGAACTAGCAGCGGAACGTATTGAAGAAATTTCTCTTAATATTCCTAATAAAAAAGAACGTTCTGATGAAATGGATATAATCAAATCTAATATATTAGAGATTGTTAATACGGAAGATAATTCCGTAGATATAAATGAAATAAAAAAATTGTTAGATAGATTAGAGAAAGATATAATAAGAGATATTATATTAAATAGAATGTATCGCCTGGATAAAAGAAAAATTAATGAAATTCGTAATATAGATATACGAGTAGGAATTTTACCCCGTACTCATGGATCGGCTTTATTTACTAGAGGACATACTCAAGCACTGGTTACGACTACTTTAGGTACCAATCGAGATGCACAAAATGTTGATGAATTAAGAGGAGAATATACTGATCATTTTATCTTACATTATAATTTTCCTCCATACTGTGTTGGAGAAATTGGGATGATGACTTCACCTAAGCGTCGAGAGATTGGACATGGTCGTTTGGCTAAGCGTAGTTTATTACCGGTAATGCCTAAAATTAATGAATTTCCTTATACTATTAGAGTAGTATCAGAGATTACTGAATCCGATGGATCCTCATCTATGGCTTCAGTATGTGGTGCATCTTTAGCTTTAATGGATGCAGGTATCCCAATTAAATATCCTATAGCTGGTATAGCTATGGGTTTAATAAAAGAAGATAAAAAATTTATTGTTCTATCTGATATAGCAGGTGAAGAAGATCGAATAGGTGATATGGATTTTAAAATAGCGGGTAGCTATAATGGAATTACTGCATTACAAATGGATAGTAAAATTTTAGAAATTAGTGTTGAAATTATACATACTGCCTTAAAGCAAGCAAAAATAGCCTTATTTCGAATTTTAGATTTAATGGGTAAATCCATCAATATACCAAGAAAAGAAATATCTAAATATGCACCTCACATTTATACCATTAAAATTAATCCTAATAAAATAAGAGATTTAATTGGGAAAGGAGGAACAATTATTCGTGCGTTAACTGAAGAAACGGGAACAACTATTGAGATAGAAGACAATGGAAGTGTCAAAATAGCCACTTCAGATAGGAATAAAGCTCATTATACAATATCTCGTATACAAGAAATTACTGCTGAAATTAAGATGGGTGATATTTATAGTGGAAAAATCACCCGTATAGTAGATTTTGGTGCCTTTGTTACTATTAATAAGGTAAATAAAGAAGGTTTAGTACATATATCTCAGATTAGTAATATTCGACGATTAAAAATAGGACAAGAAGTAACTATTAAAGTATTAAATATTGATAGACAAGGTCGTATACGATTAAGCATTAAAGAAGCTCTATCGTAATCGGATAGAGAATGATTCCAAATGCAAATAAAATTTAATGGATCTTCCTTATTTTATTGTTGCCATAAATTTAGTATGAGGCATGCACATGTCTGAAAAGGAAATATCTTTTTCTTCATTAGGATTATCACAGTTCATTCTACAAGCATTAAATGATCTCGGTTATACGCACCCCTCTCCTATACAAGCAAAATGTATTCCATATTTACTCATTGGTAGAGATATACTCGGTACTGCACAAACTGGTAGTGGTAAAACTGCGGCTTTTTCCTTACCATTAATTCAGAATATTAATCCAGAATTCAATGCTCCACAAGTACTCATTCTTACACCTACTAGAGAATTAGCAGTACAAGTTGGAGAGGCATGTTCCCATTTTTCTAAATATATAAAAAATATTAAAACAATTGTCCTATATGGAGGACAAAATTATACCATTCAAATACGTGCCTTACAAATGGGTGCTCAAATAATTGTAGGTACTCCTGGTCGTTTACTTGATCATTTAAATAGAGGAACACTAAATTTATCTTCTTTACGTAGCTTAGTCATAGATGAAGCAGATGAAATGCTACGTATGGGTTTTATTGAATCTGTTGAAGATATTTTGAAAAAAATACCCAAAGAACATCAAACGGCATTATTTTCTGCAACAATGCCTGAATCAATTCGATTGATTACACATCGTTTTATGAAAAAACCTTATGAAATAGGAATTCAGACGAGTATTAAAACTCGTCCTGATATACGTCAAAGCTATTGTAAAATACAAAAGGGTATATCTAAATATGAATTATTATCTCGATTCTTGGAAATAGAAGATTTTGATGCGGTATTAATTTTTGTACGTACTAAAATTGCTACAATACAAGTAGCTAAATTCTTGGAAAAGAACGGATATCATAATATTGCTGTATTAAATGGAGATATGACTCAATCACTACGTGAACAAACTCTAAAACATTTTAGAGACGGTCAATTAAATATTTTAATTGCTACCGATATTGCGGCTAGAGGTTTAGATGTAGATAGAATTAGTTTAGTTATAAATTATGACTTACCCACAGATTCGGAATCCTATATTCATCGTATTGGTAGAACAGGACGTGCTGGACGCATTGGTAGAGCATTATTGTTTGTAGAACCTCACGAAAAATATAGATTACGTAATATAGAACGTACTATAAAAATCACTATTCCTGAAGTTAAACCTCCTACATCCGATATGCTTATTACGAGACGTTTAGAAAAATTTTCTGAGAAACTTGAAAAGTTATTATCATCGGATGATATAGATGCTTATCGTAATTTATTAAATAAATTGATAAATTTACCCATTTTTGAAAAAAAATCAGATACTTTATCTGCAATACTACTCAAATTAGCGCAGGGAAATCGTCCTTTAATTTTACCACCCGATCCTATAGATATAAAAAAAATAAAAAATAATCATAGTATAAAAAAAATAAGTAAAGATATGAATTTATATCGAATTGGAGTAGGTCGTCATGATGGTATTGAAGTCCATCATATTCTTAATATTTTTTCGAAAAAGGTAGATATCAAAAGTCAATATATTGGTCGTATTAAGTTATTTAATTATTATTCAACGATTGAGTTACCCAAAAGTATTCCTATTAATAAAATATTAAATCTTAGCGGTATACGTTTATTAAATAAAACTATGAAAATAAGGATAGTATAGTAGGGGTAAATTAATAATGTATTTTTTTTATTTATTCATTTTTATAGGGAACATTTATATAATTATCAAATCTTGAGCATTTTCCATTGAAAGTTAAACGAACTGTTCCTATAGGTCCGTTACGTTGTTTACCAATAATTATTTCCGCTGTACCTTTCATATTGCTATTTTCATGATAAACTTCATCTCTATAAATAAACATAATAAGATCCGCATCCTGTTCTATTGAACCGGATTCACGTAAATCTGAATTAATAGGCCTTTTATCTGCACGCTGTTCTAAACTTCGATTAAGTTGAGACAATGCAAGAACTGGAACCTGAAGTTCTTTTGCCAAAGATTTTAGTGAACGTGAAATTTCCGCAATTTCTAATGTACGATTATCATAAAAAGTAGGGACTCTCATTAATTGAAGATAATCAATCATGATTAAACTTAATCCATTATGTTCACGGAATATTCTACGCGATCTAGAACGTAGTTCATTGGGTGTTAAAGAAGAGGAATCATCTATATAAATATTACGTTTTTCTAAAAGAAATTTTATAGTATTCGTAATACGAGGCCAATCAGTATCATCCAATTGACCTGTACGAATTTTTGTTTGATCAACACGAGATAAAGAAGATAACATACGTATTATTATTTGTTCACTTGGCATCTCTAAACTAAAAATTAATATTGGTTTCTCCTCCATTAAAGCTGCATTTTCACATAAATTCATTGCAAAAGCCGTTTTTCCCATGGAGGGTCTTGCAGCAATAATAATCAGATCTGATTTTTGTAATCCAGCAGTTTTTTTATCTAAATCTACATAGCCACTAGATATACCTGTTACTCCACTATGATGAGGATTTTTAGCAAGATTTTCTATATGTGTAATTGTTTTTTCTAGAACATAATCAATACTTTTTAGACCAATATCTTTTTGGGCTCGTTTTTCTGCTATTTTAAAGACCTGTGATTCCGCAAAATCTAATAAATCAGCACTATTTTTTCCTTGTGGAAAATATCCATTTTCAATAATTGTTTGAGCAACAGAAATAATATCTCTAATAACAGCTTTTTCTCTTACAATACTCGCATATGTACAAACATTTGCAGCACTTGGAGTATTCTTAGATATTTCTGCTAAATAAGCAAAGCCTCCAATTTTATCTAATATTCCTTTTTTTTCAAGTGATTCAGATAATGTTATTAAATCAATAGGTTTTTTTAATTCTAATAAATTTTGCATTTCACTAAAAATAAGTTGATGTGAAGGAACAAAAAAATCATTTACAGTAATATCCCCATTTACCTCATCCCATTTTTTATTATCTAGCATTAATCCCCCTAAAATTGATTGCTCTGCTTCTAGGGAATTTGGAGGTATACGCAATAATGTATTGAGTTTATTTTTTAACATAATTTAATGTATTAAAGAGTGAGATACTCATTTTTAATGAAATATAAAAAATAGAAAGAAGAGATTTTTATAAAATAGTAATTTTTAAAGAAAATTATAAATATTATTTTATTTAAAATTTATGGTGGAGCTGGCGGGATTCGAACCCGCGTCCGGTATTTCTCTATCATCGGTACTACATGCTTATTTCATCATTATTTTTCACTTATTGATTATAGATGAACACATAATTCAATAAATTAGTCTATATTAGATTTAACATTATATCTATAGACAAGATATTTATGCGATCTCTTTTCAATGATCCATTTTCTATACTCAAGAGCAAAGTATAGAAAGGAGAACCTACAACATTTTTAATGTTGACTAAGCTGCTAAAGCTAATGGTTCGTATTTTACTTTATTTGCATTTATATTTTGAAGGATATTTACGGGTAACCTTATTCCCGACATGCACCTAAAATATTGCCAATACCGTCAAATCCAAAAAACAGCCCCATTATAAAAAAATTATAAATTTATTTTTATATTAAATCATAAAAATATAATAAAATACAAGACTAAATATTTTTTTTATATTTAGTAAGAAATAATTTTTTTTTTCTCCATTCACGTTCTTTTAAAATTATACGTTTATCATATTTTTTTTTACCTCTAGCAAGACCAATGGTTGCTTTTACCTTCTGATCTTTCCAGAATAGTGATAGTAAAACAACGGTATACCCTTTCTTTTTAACATAACTAGATAAGAAATTAATTTCTTCTCTCTTAAGTAAAAGTTTACGTGGACGTATAGAATTATATTGATAAAGCATATTGTTAGATTTATCTAATGATAATAAAGGAGATATAGTACAATATAGAAATACTTCTTCTTTTTTAATAAAAACATATCCATCTACTATACTAACTTTATGTGCTCGTAGAGATTTTACTTCCCAACCTTCTAAAAGAATCCCTGCTTTAAATTCTTTCTCAATAAAATATTTATGATAAGCTTGCTTATTTTGAATAATAATTTTATTAATTTTATATGTTTCCTTTAAGTTTTATTCTTTCTATATGAATTATTAGAGCTATATTATGTCAAATCTTGAATATACTATCCCTGTACCGTATAGTGCAGAAAAAATGTTCTTATTAGTTCATAATATTAATGATTATCGATTTTTTGTGCCATATTGTATTGATAGTCGTATCTTAGTGGAACATGATAATGAATTAATAGCAAAAATAGACATTTCTAAAGTAGGAATTCGTCAATCATTTATCACACATAATATTTTTATTAAAAATAAAAAAATATCTTTTAATTTAGTAAAAGGACCATTTCAATTTTTTTATGGATATTGGAGATTTATTCAAATTCGTCAAACATTTTGTAATATAGAACTCTCTTTAAATTTTAAATTTAATAATAGAATAATAGAAAAAATATTTAGATATTCTTATAAAAGAAATATGAATGATATTATTATTCAAGCTTTTCTTCAACGCGCTAAAAAAATATATAATTTTTAATCTAAAATATTAGCGATTGGATAACAACCTAATATCTTTATATTAATATCTTTTTTTCTCATATTTTTAAGTATTTTCTGCATTTTTAAACTATATAGATTTTCTTCTAAATCGACAAATAATACTTTTCCATTTTTATTATCTTCATAAATTGGGATTAATTCCAATCGTGTTATTATTATTTTACTTATAAATAATTCCTGAATTATATCTAATAAAGAGCTAATAAAATAATTTTTAATAAAAATTAATATTGTAGTTTTCATAGGGATGGCTACTTGGTTACTAAATTTTGAAGTATAACGTGTTATAACAACAAATCTTGTTATATTATCTTTTTTATTTGCAATATCTTTTTTAATTACTTTTAAATTATATAAAGAAGCACTTTCTTCACTGCCAATTGCAGCCATATGAGGATTATTTACATCGGCAACTGCTTTCATAGCAGCCGATGTACTATCATAATATTTATATATCCATTGTGGGAATTGTGATAAAAATTGACTACATTGTTGGAATGGCTGATAATGACTACAAATGAACTTAATTTTATCTAAATTAGTAGGAATCGTTGTCAAAATACAATGATTTATAGATAAATTTACTTCACCTCTTATAAAAATATTAAATTTTTGTAAAAGATTATGTACTTCATTTATTAAACCGGAACTAGTATTTTCTAATGGTAAAATACCCCAATCAGTCTTTTCTTTTTCTATAGATTGTATTACATCTATAAAATTATTATAACTATACCACTCAATTTTATTATGTATATTACGAATATAATTTTTTGCTGCTAAATAAGAATAAGATCCTTTTGGTCCTAAAAAAGCAATACGTATAATATCTGGTATATTATCTTTTTGTATATATCTTTGTTGTATAATTCGTGAGTCCTCAAGAATTATTTTAAATAAAGCAATAATATAATATTCATCTAATTCTAATTTTTTTCCTTCACTAATTAAGTAAGTAATTAATTCCTGCTCTCTTTTTTCATCTCGTATTGGTTTATTTAAAGTAATTTTAATCTCTGCTATATCTAATGACACTAATCTTCTTTTAGATAATAGAGATAAAATTTTTAAATCTATTTTATTAATTTTTTCTCTAAGACGTGAAATTTCCTCACACATATGTATTATATCCTAATTAATTAATAATATTATTTATTCTATCAAATAATAATGAATATTCATTATTAATAATATTTATTTATAATAAATAATTTTTATTGTTATTATTTAAATTTCATTATTTTATATTATTTTTTCATTATAGAATGGATATTCAATTAAAACATCGAAAAATAAAAGACACTATACTTTGGGAAAAAGATAAGAATATTCCTCCATTACTCAAACGTATTTATGCTCAACGTGGAATTAATAATATTAATCAAATCAATCGTAGTACTCAAGCGTTATTATCTTATCAAAGTCTAAATAATATCGATAAAGCAGTACATCTTTTAGCTGAATCCATAATAAAAGATTCTAGATTAGTCATAATAGGAGATTTTGATGTTGATGGTGCTACTAGTGTAGCTTTAGTAATACTAGCATTAAGAAAAATGGGAGCAAAATATCTTGATTTTTTAATACCTAATCGATTTATACATGGATATGGTTTGTCTACAAAGATAGTAGAAGAAGCTTTAATGAAAAAAGCAGAAATCATTTTAACAGTAGATAATGGTATCTCATCTTATGATGGTATAAATTTAGCATTAGATAATAATATTAAAGTATTAATTACTGATCATCATATTCCGCCAAATAACAATTTACCTCCTGCTAATGTAATTATAAATCCAAATCTAATGAATTCTAATTTTGCTTCTAAATACTTATCGGGTGTTGGTGTAGCATTCTACTTAATGTTAGCATTAAGAGCATTTTTAAAACAACAAGGATGGTTTATTCAAAAAAATATTTCAATACCAAATTTAGCAGAGTTTTTAGATTTAGTGGCATTAGGTACAGTCGCGGATGTAGTCAAATTGGATACTAATAACCGTATTCTAGTATATCAAGGTATTTGTAGAATACGTGCAGGAAAATGTCGTTTAGGTATTCGTAAATTAGTAGAATCTATTCATTATCCTATTAATATATTATGTGAAAAAGATCTAAGTTTTCTTATTGTTCCAAGATTAAATGCAGCAGGTAGATTAGATGATATGTCTTTAAGTGTAAAACTATTATTAGCTGAAGATAGAATTCAAATTCATGAATATATAAAAAAATTAGATTATTTTAATAGAATACGTAAAAAAATAGGAAAACAAATGGAAGTTGAGGCAATGAAAATGTGTAATAATTCGAATTATACTCAGAAAGACTCATCTGGTTTAGTCATTTATCATCCTAAATGGCATCAAGGTCTTATAGGAATTATAGCTTCACGTATTAAAGATCACTTTTCTCTGCCTGTTATTGTTTTTGCTCCAGCAGAAGATAATATATTAAAAGGATCGGGAAGATCAATAATAGGTTTAAATCTTTATCATATTATAGAAAAAATAAAAAGAAAATATCCTAATAAAATATTAAATTTTGGTGGACATGCTATGGCAGTTGGTTTAAGTATAATTCAAAAAGATTTAGAATGGTTTCGTTCTAAATTTACTCATTTACTTAGAAAAAGTTGTGTTTCTATGAATAGAAATATTATTTGGTCTGATGGTAAACTTAGTAAGAATGAATTATCCTTCTCTACTGCGGAATTATTACGTTATGGAGGACCTTGGGGGAATGGATTTCCTGAACCTATATTTGATGGAAATTTTAAAATTATAAGTAAAAAAAACGTTAAAGGAAAATATTTCAAATTTATATTAGAATCAATAGATTCCCAAGGTATTCAATACGATGCTATTGCTTTTCATATGAAATCAAATCTTTTTAATGAAAAAGATAATGTGAAATTAGCTTATAGTTTAAATATTAAAAATTATAAGCAAAATAAAACAATACAATTAATAATTCATTATATTTGGCCTTTAGAGCTAGCTGTTGAAAATTAAGATATTTACAATACTGTTATTACAAAAAGGTAATTTAATTTTATGTCTATATTTGAAATTCATCTCATAAAAAATCGTCTTCAAGATATCTTAAGAAGAAAAAATATTTTAATGGAGTATCTTTAACTATAAGACTAAAAAAAAAGAAATAAAAGCAATTAATAGTTCACTTGAATCTCCTAATATATGGAGAAATCCTATTCAATTAAAAAAATTAAGAAAAGAACTTACTATTCTTGAATTAATTGTCAATCAAATCAATCAATTAAAGACAAATATAACAGATATAATAAATTTAATAGAACTAATAGAAGATCAATATGATGAAGAATTTGCTCTTGAGTTACAAGAATCTCTAAATAATGTAGAAAATCATATTAATAATATTGAATATTTTTATTTATTTGCTAAAAATCCTGAAAATATTTCTGATTGTTATATGGATATAACAGCAGGCTCTGGAGGAACTGAAGCTCAAGATTGGGCAGAAATATTATTGCGTATGTATCTTAGATGGTCAGAAATTAGAAAATTTAAAACGGAAATTATTGAAAAATCAGAAGGAGAAAAAGCTGGAATTAAATCTGCAACAATTAAAATAATAGGAGATTATGCTTATAATTGGATGCGCACAGAAACAGGCATTCATCGTTTAGTACGTAAAAGTCCATTTGACTCTGGAGGTCGTCGTCACACTTCATTTGGTTCCGTTTTTGTTTATCCAGAAATAAAAGATAATATTAATATTACTATTAATCCATCAGATTTACGTATTGATGTTTATCGAGCATCTGGAGCTGGGGGACAACATGTAAACCGGACCGAATCTGCTGTACGTATTACACATCTTCCTACTAAAATCGTTACACAATGTCAAAGTGATAGATCCCAACATAAAAATAAAGAAAGAGCTTTACTGCAATTAAAAGCGAAATTATTTAAGATTGAAAAAGATAAAAAGTTTTTAGAAAAAAAAATATTAGAAAATAATAAATCTGAAATAGGATGGGGTAACCAAATTCGTTCATATATACTTGATGATTCACGTATTAAAGATTTGCGTACTGGGTTAGAAACTCGTAATATAGAATCGGTATTAGATGGAAATTTAGAAGAATTTATTAAGACTAGTCTTAAATTAGGACTATAAAAAACAATAGGAAATCTTATCTTATGTTTCAATCATCTTCCAAAGATAATAATACAACAATATATCCAAATGATATTAATACTGAATTAATCTCTCGCAGAAACAAGTTAAAAAAAATTCGTGAACAAGGGATTGCATTTCCAAACGATTTTCGTCGTAACGCTATTACTAATCAATTACATATACAATATGCTAAAACAAGCAAAAATGAGTTAGAACAATTAAATATTCAAGTGATTCTAGCTGGTCGTTTAATGAAAAAACGTATAATGGGAAAAGCTTCATTTGCTGTTATTCAAGATATGGGAGGACAAATACAACTTTATATATCATATAATCATTTATTTCGGCAAAATGATTATGCTCAATTTAAAACATGGGATTTAGGGGATATAATTGGTATAAAAGGGAAACTATTTCGAACTAATATGGGAGAATTATCAGTTTTATGTAAAGAAATTCGTTTATTAACTAAATCTATACGACCATTACCAGAAAAATTTCATGGTCTTTCGGATAAAGAAACTTGCTATAGAAAACGTTATTTAGATTTAATTACTAATAAGGAATCAAGATCTGTTTTTCAAAACAGATCATTAATTATAAAAGAAATTCGTCAATTTTTGATTAATCTTGATTTTTTAGAAGTAGAAACACCTATGATACAGACTTTACCTGGTGGAGCAACAGCTCGACCTTTTCGCACCTATCATAATGCACTACATATGGATATGTATTTACGCATTGCACCAGAATTATACTTAAAACAACTCGTTATTGGAGGATTTGAAAAATTATTTGAAATCAATCGTAATTTTCGTAATGAAGGGATATCATCCTATCATTATCCTGAATTTACTATGATAGAAATTTATATGGCTTATGCAGATTACCAAGACCTTATGATATTATTGGAAGATTTAATTCGTACTATTACTAAGTGTGTGTTGGGAAATTATATAATACAATATAAAGATTATACCGTTAATATAAATCAACCATTTGATAAAATGACCATGAAAGAAGCAATCTGTCGTCGTTTTCAATCCATTCTAAATGTAGAAAATATAGATAATTTTACTATATTAAGTTCTTTTGCTCAATCAATAGATGTAAAAATAGAAAAAAATTGGGGTATTGGTCGAATACAAACAGAAATATTTGAATCAGAAATACAAAAATATTTAATTAAACCTACTTTTATTACAGCATATCCAGTAGAAGTTTCACCGTTAGCACGTTGTAATGATCATAATCCATCTGTAACAGATAGATTTGAATTATTTATTTATGGATGTGAAATCAGTAATGGTTTTTCCGAACTCAATGATCCAGAAGAACAAGCTATACGTTTTCATCATCAAGTAATAAACAAAAAATACGAATGTTCCGATGATATTGCTTTTTATGATGAAGACTATATTCATGCATTAGAATACGGTTTGCCTCCAACCGCTGGATTAGGAATTGGTATTGATAGATTAGTTATGTTACTTACTAATCGTCCTTCTATTCGAGATGTTATTTTATTTCCAACTTTACGACCACCCATAAGAATAAAAAATTAAATTATCTCCGACAGGAATCGAACCTGTAATTAGCCCTTAGGAGGAGCTTGTTATATCCTATTTAACTACGGAGATAATAAAATAATACATTATACGATGTAAAGAGTTGCTCAAAATTATTATATTTATTCACAGTATACTAAGTAAAGTCACTTCTTAAAATGGATAATAGATGAATAGAAATGATGAGAATAAAAAAATTAATCTATTAGATTTAGATCGTACCAATATGGAAAAATTTTTTAATGATATTGGTGAATCTCCTTTTAGAGTCAATCAATTGATGAAATGGATATATCATCATTACTGTGATGATTTTGACAAAATGACAAATTTTAATCTAACATTAAAAAATAAACTCAAAAAATTAGCGGTCATATCGGTTCCTCCGATAGTAAAGGAACAAATTTCCTCTGATGGAACGATAAAATGGGCTCTAGAGATAGATCAACAAGTTATTGAAATGGTATATATTCCCGAAATAAAACGTTCTACGTTATGTATTTCTTCTCAAATAGGATGTCCTCTTCAATGTAGTTTTTGTTATACTGCACAACAAGGATTATATCGTAATTTGCGTCTATCAGAAATTGTTGGACAAATATGGCAAGCAAAAAAATTTTTAATATCTAAAAAGAAAGAACATCTTCTTACTAATGAAAATATTCTTACTAATATAGTGTTTATGGGTATGGGTGAACCATTACTCAATTTTAATAATGTCCTCTCAGCTATATCCATTATGTTAGATAGTTTTGGATTCGGATTATCAAAACGTCATATTACTCTTTCTACATCTGGTATAATACCAGCATTAAATAAATTAAGTAAGTCTTCTATTGATATAATATTAGCTATATCTTTACATGCTCCAAATAATACGATTCGAAATAAAATTATGCCTATAAATAAAAAATATAATATAGAAGAATTATTATCTACTTTAAAAAAATACTACTCTCAAGAGAGTCTTTCTAAAAAGAAAAAAATTACAATCGAATATCTTATGCTTGATACTATCAATGATCATATTGATCATGCACATGAACTAGCACAAAAATTGAAAAATATATATTGTAAAATTAATTTGATTCCTTGGAATAAATTTCCAAATGCTCCTTATAAGAGCAGTTCTAATAAAAAAATTAAACAATTTGCTAATATATTGAAAAAATATGGCTTTACTACAACTATTCGTAAAATAAGAGGGAATGATATTAATGCCGCATGTGGACAATTATCTGGAAAAATTATCTATGCTAATAAACAAATAAAATACCAAAAGATGATTGATAGAATGAATATTTAAAAAAATATATATACTATGTATATATTTTATTTGTTATAGTTTAGGTAAAATTGTTGATTATACATTAGAATTAATTGAAGTGAAGATCATGCAGATTAATCGTAGAAAATCAAAAAGAATTTATGTAGGAGAGATACCGATAGGGGATGGTGCACCAATATCGGTGCAATCCATGACTAACACCAAAACAACTAATATTCCAGAAACAGTACAACAAATTAAAGAACTACAATCTGCGGGAGCAGATATTGTACGTGTATCCATACCAACATTAGAAGCTAGTGAAGCATTTCAATGTATAAAAAAACAAGTCACCATCCCATTAATAGCCGATATACATTTTGACTATCGTATTGCTATAAAATCTGCAGAATATGGTGCAGATTGTCTTCGTATTAATCCTGGAAATATTGGAAATGAATCAAGAATTCGTTCAGTAATAGATTGTGCTCGTGAAAAAAATATTCCCATTCGTATAGGTATTAATTCTGGATCTCTTGAACGTAAAATTCAAAATATATATAAAAAACCGACAGTAGAAGCACTTTTAGAATCAGCTATGCGTCATATAGATATATTAGATAGACTAAATTTTGATAATTTTAAAGTAAGTATTAAATCTTCTGATGTAATGACAACCATTAAATCTTATAAATTATTAGCATCTCAGATTAATCAACCTCTTCACTTAGGTGTAACAGAAGCGGGTAGTGCAAGAAGTGGTTCAATAAAATCCGCTATTGGTTTAGGTTTATTATTAAATGAGGGTATTGGTGATACTATTCGTGTTTCTTTAGCTGCAAATCCAGTAGAAGAAGTAAAAGTAGGATTTGAAATACTTCAATCGTTAAAAATTCGTAAAAGAGGAATTAATTTTATTGCTTGTCCAACTTGTTCGCGACAAGAATTTAACGTAATCAACACTGTTAATATTTTAGAACAACGTTTAGCAGATATTATTACTCCTATGAATGTTGCTATTATAGGATGTGTCGTAAATGGCCCGGGTGAAGCATCTATGGCAAATATAGGAATAGCAGGGGGTAGAAAAAAAAGTAGTTTTTATGAAGATGGTGTACATTATTCAGAACGTATTGAGAATCATATAATAATTGATGAACTAGAATTTCGTATTCGTAAAAAGGCAAAATTTTTAGATGAAAGAAAAAATTATATTGGTACTACAAGAGTCAATCAATTAGATAAATAAAATGATAAAATATATCCAATCTATTCGTGGTATGCATGATTATCTTCCTAATGAGGTAGAATCTATAAAAAATATAGAAAATATAATAAAAAATATAGTAATAAATTATGGTTATAGTGAAATTCGATTACCAATCGTTGAAAAAACGGCTCTTTTTAAACGTGCTATTGGGAATTATACTGAACTTATAGAAAAAGAAATGTATACCTTCGAAGATAGAAATGGAGAAAAACTAACACTGAGACCAGAGGGGACAGCTGGTTGTATAAGATCCGGAATTGAAAATGGATTGTTTCATAATCAAGAGCAACGTCTATGGTATCTTGGACCAATGTTTAGACATGAACGTCCACAAAAAGCTCGATACCGTCAATTTTACCAATTAGGATTAGAAGTATTTGGACAAAAAGGTCCTGATACGGATGCAGAATTAATTCTATTAATTAATAGAATATGGAAAAAACTAGGAATAAGTGATGAAATACTCTTAGAAATTAATACAATAGGGTCACCACAATCTCGTTTACAATATTGTAAAGTATTAATAGATTTTTTAAACGAAAATAAAACCTATCTAGATAAACAATGTTATTCTTATATTAATACAAATCCATTACGAATTTTAGATAAGATAACACCTCATACTAAAAATATTTTTGAAAAAAAACAAATACCATTATTACGCCACTATTTAGATGATTCCTCTAAAAAACATTTTTCTAATTTATGTAATTTATTAAAAATTAGTGATATTACATATCGAATAAATCCATATTTAGTAAGAGGATTAGATTATTATACTGGAACTGTATTTGAATGGATTAGTAAAAATAAAAATATTACCAAAACGATTTGTGCTGGGGGAAGATATGATAATTTAGTAGAAAAACTAGGTGGTAAAAATACCCCTGCAGTTGGATTAGCTATAGGTTTAGATAGATTATTTCTTTTGTTAAAAGAAATAAAAAATAAGAATTTTATCATTCCATCAAGAATTGATGCATATTTAATATATGATGGAAACCATATACAAAATATTGCGAAAGCTATAAAAATATCCGAAGAAATTCGATGTTACTTCCCATTGATACGAATTAGAATGAATCATGGAGGAGGAAGTTTAAAAACACAATTTCATCGTGCGAATAAATGTGGAGCACGTTTTGCTTTAATGCTCAATGAATTACAACAATCAGATACAATTATTCTAAAAAATTTAGATACAGGTCAACAAGAGATTCTATCTCAAAGTGCAATTTTATCTCGACTTGAATCTCTTGTAAATGTTAATAACATTTCATGATCAAAATTTATAAGCACTCTGTAATCATATTACTATCTTTAATTATTAATTTATTTTTTTTACATCAAGGTCTAACTACTACATCGGTAACAATCTCTGATTACGAAAAAGATAGAACAATAAAAATTGCTGAAATTTGGAAAGATCAAATTGATAAAAAAAAGGAGAAGAATCATTCTAAATTATGTCCAGTTATAAATAACTCTCATATCTTTATTGCAAATAAAAAGGGGAGAGTAAAGGCACTATCTCTAGATAGTGGTAAAATTATCTGGTCAGTAAATTTATCTCCTATATTTCTTAATCAATCAATTTTATTATCTGGTGGAATATCCCTATCTGATAATCAAATTTATATCGGTAGTGAAAAAGCAATAATGTATGCACTACATGCAAAAAATGGTGCCCTTCTCTGGAAAAGCTCGGTTGCGGGAGAGGTATTATCAATACCTGTTATTACTCAAGATAGTCTTCTGTTACAAACTGAGAATGGGATGTTGCAAGTACTTAATAAATTAGATGGTACTATTAATTGGACCATTCATATTGATACCCCTTTTATAAAAATACGTGGTACTCCTTCTCCAATTCTTATATGTAATAGAGCAATAGTAGGAACTAGTAATGGGATAGTGAGTTCAATACTCCTTAATAATGGTAAAATTCTTTGGCAAAGAAATCTCTCTCTTTATAATAAAAAAGAGAAGAATTTCCGAGATATAACAGGTATTAAATCTATAAACCATATAGTTTATGCCATAGCTTATAATGGTATATTAGCAGCAATAAATTTATTTTCAGGAGAAATAATATGGTATGAAAGAATAGAAGGAGGAGAATTCAGAGATTTTTTAGTAACAGAAAACGCAATCTACCTTCTAGATCAAAATAATCGATTGATAGCATGGAATATAAGAGAGAGAAAAATCATTTGGGAACAGAAACAATTTATACAAGAAAACAAGTTAACCGATATAATATTAGATGCAAACAATATTTTTATCTTTGACGATAAAGGTTATTTATATTGTATTAATGTAATGAATGGTATTCTATTAGGTAAAGTTAAATTAATTAGATCAGGATTAATCTGTTCTCCCATTATTTATGGGAATAAACTAATTATACAATCTCAATATGGGATGTTGCATACTTTTTTAATAAAAAGATCAAGATAGATCAGGAAAGTTACATACGTAGGAAGGAAATAAAATCAATATGAAATTTATTTTTTCTATTGCTTTAATTGGACGTCACAATGTTGGAAAGTCTACTTTATTTAATAGAATAACATCTACTAATGAAGCACTTGTGACAAAATCAGCCGGATCAACAAGAGATAGAAAATATGGTTGTACTATAATAAATAATTATATTGTTAAAATCATTGATACTGCTAGTATAGAATTAATTAATGCTCATCAAGACAAAAACTCTATAGAATCATCCATAATCAAACAGTCTATTATTGCGATTAACGAATCGGATTTGATATTTTTTATGGTAGATACTCAAACTGGAATTATTGCCGCTGATCTAGAAATTGCTCATTATTTATATACTTGTAACAAAAATATTATGGTTATTGCAAATAAATGTGATAATTATAACACTCATGGAATAAGTGAGTTTTTTTCTTTAGGGATGGGAGAAATTTATCCTATTTCTGCTTTACAAGGATTGGGTCTTAATAATCTATTACGTAAAACCGTGAAGAATATAATAAAAAAAAATTTAGATAACCCTCCTTCATTAGAAGAGAGATTAGAAGAGAGAGTAGTGGAAAAAATAAAATCATCTTCTTCTAATCATTCTATTAGAGTTGCTATTGTCGGTCGACCAAATGCTGGGAAGTCTATGCTTATCAATCGTATTTTAGGTGAAAATCGTTTAATCGTATATGATTTCCCTGGTACAACTCGAGAAAAAATTACCATACCTATAGTCAGGAATAATAAGCATTATACCTTAATTGATACGGCTGGAATACGAAAAAAAATAAAAAATAAAGAAGAAGTAGAAACACTTTCTATTATACAAACATTTAAAGCTATTAAAGTCTCACATATTGTTATGATTGTTATTGATGCTACAATCGGAGTAACGGATGAAGATTTATCCCTCTTAAAATCAATTATAGAGCGTGGGCATTCTATTTTAATTATTTTTAATAAATGGGATCTCCTGTCAGAAACAAGGAAGAAATATATAAAAAATGTATCTTTAATACGTCTTAAATTTGTAAGTTTTGCTCGTATACATTTTATTTCTGCACTATATGAAACAAAGAGTGGTTTGGATAAAATGTTTCAATCAATTAATGAAACATTTTTTTATGCAAATAAAAGAATTAGTACAGCTTTAGCAACGCGTATTCTGCTTGAAGCCGTAAAAAAACACAGTCCCCCCATTCTTCGTAGAAGACGTATTAAACTTAAATATGCTCATATAGGTGGTTATAATCCTCTTCTATTTATAATACATGGTAATCAAGTAAGAGCGTTATCTGAGTCATACAAACGTTATCTAGTAAATTATTTTAGAAATGCATTAAAAATTATAGGAAGTCCAATTCAAATAAAATTGATTGAATCCACCAATCCTTATATTTCTTAGCCATATAATAAATACTATTTTTTAGATTTAAAATTTGGTAAATCCGTAATTGTACCCATGTAAATTTCGGCTGCTAACCCAATGGATTCATATAATGTAGGATGTGCATGGATAGTTAATGCAATATCTTCTGCATTAGCACCCATTTCAATAGCAATACCAATCTCTCCTAATAGCTCTCCCCCATTATGACCGACTACTGAACCACCAATAATTCTATTATTTTTTTTGTTAAATATAAGTCTTGTCATGCCATTTTGAGTACAAGAAGTAATAGCTTTACCGGAAGCCAACCATGGAAATGTTACTATTTCATATTCTATTCCTATTTTTTTTGCTTCTTTTTCGCTTATACCTATCCAAGCAATTTCTGGATCCGTATAGACAATAGATGGAATAACTTTAGGATTAAAAAAGTGATTTTTACCTGAAATAACTTCTGCGGCAATATGACCCTGATGAGTACTTTTGTGTGCAAGCATAGGTTGACTAATGATATCTCCTATAGCATAAATATTAGGAATATTAGTTCGCATTTGTTTATCCACTTTAATAAATTCTTTCTTATCGACTTCGATATCTACTAATTGTAGTGATAATGTATCACTATTTGGTCTACGACCTACGGTAACTAATATATTGTCATAAATTTGATTAAAGGTTTTCATCTTTTGTTTCATTTCTACATAAATACCTTCTTTTTGAGGGATAATTTTGACAAAAACTGTTTCTAGCATTAAATTAAATTTATTTTTTATGTTTTTTATAAAAAATTTAGTAATTTCTTTATCAACCATTGGTAAAATATTCTCATAAGATTCGATTATATCGACGATAGAACCTAAAGCACTATATATTGTTGCCATTTCTAATCCAATAACCCCTCCACCAATAATTAATAATCTTTTTGGTATATGAGGTATATTTAATGCATCGCTAGAACTCCAAATACGTGAATCCTCATATGGAATTAATGGAAGGATTATAGGACGAGAACCTGTTGCTATAATAGCATGTTCGAATATGATATGCGTAGTAGTATGATCATTTTCTTTAACTTCTAATAGATTAGGTTTGATAAACCTACCATGACCATAAATTAATTTTAATTTACGTAATTGAGCCATGTTAATTAAATTAGTATTTAATGTACAAATTATTTTATCTTTCCAATTACGAATTTTTTTTATATCGATACTAGGTTTGTTAAAAATAATCCCTTTATCTATAAAAGATAAAGATTCTCTTATAACTTTAGCAACATGTAATAATGCTTTTGATGGAATACAACCTTGATTCAGACATACTCCTCCTAGAACTGTAGAAGACTCCACTAAAATTCCATTTAAACCTAAATCCATACAACGTAAAGCGGCAGCATATCCTCCTGGTCCAGCACCAATAATAACAACTTGAGTACGTACTTCATTAACTTTCATGATTTCCTCTTAATATTAGAGATCTAATATGTAAAATATATTTTTAAAATTTAATTGTTATTAACAATTATAAAAAAAATAGGTTGTCACGATAAAAAGCTAATTCTAAAATAGAACTTTTAATATCTTCTAGAGCTTGATGTGTTTTTTGGAGCTTTAATTTTTTAAGTATATTAGGTTTCCATCTAGAGACTAACTCTCTAATAGTACTAACATCTATAGAATGGTAATGAAAATATGATTCTAGCAATGGCATATAGCGAAATAAAAATCTTCTATCTTGTCCAATACTATTACCGCAAATAGGTGATTTCTTTTCTGGAACCCATTTTTTAATAAAACTTAAAATATTCTCTGTAGCTATTTGCTCATTAATATTACTATTACGAACACGATTAAGCAATCCACTCGATGTATGGGTTGTTTTATTCCATAAATCCATTCTTTTTAAGTAATGGTCAGTCTGATAAATGGCTATATTTGTACCTTCTTCTAGAATATTTAAAGATGAATCCGTAATGATCACTGCAATTTCAATAATACGATGAAAATTAGGATTTAAACCCGTCATTTCTAAATCTATCCATATAAGATTACTTTCATTACATAATTGTATTTTATTATTCATTATAATTTTTTAATCAATATTAAACTTGTAATAAATCAATGATAGTATTATTAGAATAATAAACTATAATTTTTTATATTCAAAATAATCTTTATTAAGATCATCTATTTTAAAAAGAATTTGAAATAAAAAATAATCCTCTCTTTTAATAATATAAAATAATATAAAAAATAAATTATTTTATAATTGATAAGATTCCTTCATCATATTTTATGCTAGAAAAAATTATACAATTAACTAGAAGATGGATCACTGAATTAGTAGGTTGGTTAGCACAAAAAAAAGGAGAATGGTTTACATATTTTGTTATTTTTATTTTTATTCGTATTTATAAAATTAATATGAAAGAATCTTTAGAACCTAATATTACTGCATATTCTACCTTTAATAATTTTTTTAGTCGAAAACTAAAAAAAGAAGTAAGACCCATAGATACTAATCCATCTACTATAGTCTCTCCTGTGGATGGAACAATTTCTCAATTAGGATTAATTAAAGTAGATAATAGTATTCAAGCAAAAAATTATCCATTCTCTTTAACAGAACTATTAGTAGAAGATTATGATTTAATTAATTATTTTTATGGAGGAAGTCTAATAACTATCTATCTCTCTCCTCGTGATTATCATCGTGTTCATATGCCTTGTGATGGAGTATTACGTAAAGTAATCTATGTTCCCGGTAATTTATTCTCTGTTAATCCAAATAAAAATAATATTCCAACTATTTTATCTAAAAATGAACGATTAATTTGTATTTTTGATACTGATTTTGGTCTAATAGCACAAATTTTAATAGGTGCCATTATTGTGGGTAGTATTGTAACCATTTGGTCAGGGACTCTCATTCCTCCTAGAGGAAATAATATTAAAATATGGGAATATCCACAAAAAACCATTCAAAATAATACAATATATCTAAAAAAAGGACAAGAAATGGGATATTTTCAAATGGGGTCAACGGTTATTAATTTATTTCCTAAAAAAACAGTCGTACTTAAACAACGTTTATATAAAAATGCTATGGTTCAATTTGGACAAGTAATAGCAAAGGGTATGAAATAATTCTTTCAAACGCTTAATAGATAAGAAGCAATCATCAAAAATAAGAGAATTTTCCTTGCATTGTACTATTATATTTTTAATAGGGTGTTTTTTATCTATCACCCCAGTATTTTCGAATAATATCTCATTAGATGAAAATAAAATTAAGCAAGATTTACAACAAGTCCTCAAAGATACAACTCTCGTACATAAATCAACGCTTATTGATACATTACAATTAACATTACATTTTATTGCTGAAGGAAAATCATCCTATTCTAAGATAAAAGAATATCAAAAAGCTATTGACAATTTTCCTCAATTAACTAATCAGTTACAAGATATACAAGAGAAAGAATTAGATAACTCTATTGACTTCTCCTCTAATTTATCTAGTAATGAAATTAATCAACAAATACTGCAAATTAATAATCAATTAATACAACTAACTAATCAAATACAAAAAGAACAAGATTTATCTCATTCTATTAGTGATTCACTTGGATCATTACCATTACAACAAACAGAAGCACGTAAAGCATTAAGTAATATAGAAAAACAATTACATACCATATCTTTTATACCAACAACAAGATTGGAACAAGCTCAATTAGATCAATTAAAAGCAGAATATACTGCAAGAAAATTAAAAGTAGAAGAGCTAGATTTAGCACAATTAAGTGCTAATAATCGTCAAGAACTTTCTCGATTACGATGTGCATTACTAAAAAAACAACACGATAAAATTGATAGAAAACTTCAACTTTTACGTAATCATCTCAATGATAAACGACAAAAAGAAGCAGAACAAGCAATCGAACATACTGCAATGTTGGTTGAAAAGGAGGGAAGAACACTCCCTAAATCTATCGATATACAACTCAAAATTAATAGAGAGCTCTCCACTGCTTTAAATAAACAATCTCAATATATGGATGATATTGCTTATAGACAACGAAAAACAACATTACAAATTTTACAAGTACGACAAGCTCTTTCTTCTCTTAAAGAACAAGCAAAATGGTTAGATGAATCTCCAGCATTAGGTGAAACTTTAAGAGCACAAATTTCAAAATTACCGGATATCCCGAAGTTTCAACAATTAAATAGTGAAATGGCTGAATTACGAGTACAACGCTTACAATACGAAGAAATGATTAATAAATTACAACAATTTGTAGTACAAGAGGAGGAGAATCTTTCTCTTACTCCTATTCAAAAAAATATTTTTGATGTGCAACTAATAACAAAGCGTAATTTATTAAATTTATTATTAACCGGATGTGATACTCAAATCCTTGAATTAACTAAGTTAAAAGTGGCAACGAGTCAGTTAGAAGAAGCAAGAAAAGAATTACAAGAAGCCGCACATCGTTATTTATTTTGGGTTGCAGATATTAGTCCCATCACTTTATCTTTTCTCATTGATATTGGACAAGATTTACGTCGTTTAATCACTTTAAATACATTTCATCAATTAAGTCGTGCATGTTTAATGATTGTTACTAGACAAGAGACATTAATATTAATATTTAGTGCATTATTATTAATAGGTTTTAGTATAAGCTCACGTATTCACTATTATGCTTTTCTTGAAAGATCCAGTAATCGAGTGGGGAAAGTTAATCAAGATCATTTTTTTATTACTTTGTATACTATATTTTGGTCGATATTGATGGCTTCGCCTTTTCCCATATTATGGGCAGTATTAGGTTATAGTTTACAACACCATGCTTGGCTTTATCCGATAGCAGCGGCTATCGGAGATGGTATTAGTGCAACCGTACCAATCCTTTGGATATTCATGATTATTGCTTATTTTGCTAAAAATAAAGGTTTATTTATAGCTCATTTCAATTGGCCTGTTAAACAAGTAAAATTAGTTTTAAGACATTATACTTTATTTACTAGTATGATTATTCCATTAATTATGACATTAATTACATTAGATAATTATAGTGATCGTGAATTTAGAGGAACCTTAGGAAGATTATGTTTTATCACGTTATGTATTTGTCTAGCTCTTATTAATAAAAGTTTAAAACGTGCTAGTATCCCTTTTTATCTAGATAAAAAAGATTCCTTTAATAATATCATCAATTATTTACTTTGGAATCTAATGATTTTTGCACCCATATTAGCAATAATATCAGCTTGTCTTGGTTATTTATCTACAGCTCAAGCATTACTAGCGCGTTTAGAAACTTCTTTTTTCATTTGTTTTGTATTATTGATAATTTATTATGTTATCCGACGTTGGATGTTTATTCAAAGAAGACGTATTGCCTTTGAAAGAGCCAAACAACGTAGAGCAGACATACTGGCTCAAAGAGCACGTAGCGAAGAAGAACTATCTCAATTACAGTTAAATGATGCTGCAGCTGAAGTAGATGAAAAAATATTAGACTTAGATATTATTAGTGCTCAATCTTTACAATTAGTACGTTCTATATTAACTTTAATTGCTCTATTATCTGTCATTCTACTCTGGTCAGAGTTACACTCTGCTTTTCTATTTTTAGAAAATATCACTTTATGGGATGTAAATTCTTCTATACAAGGAGTTGATAATATTCAACCAATTACTCTTGGTGCAGTTTTAATTGCTATATTAGTTTTTATTATCACTACTCAAATGGTACGTAATTTACCTGCTTTATTAGAATTGGCACTTCTACAACATTTAGATTTAACACCAGGTACAGGATATGCCATTACAACATTAACTAAATATAGCTTAATGCTTATTGGGGGATTAATCGGTTTTTCATTAATAGGAGTAGAATGGTCTAAACTACAGTGGTTAGTAGCAGCTTTGGGTGTTGGATTAGGATTTGGATTACAGGAAATTTTTGCTAATTTTATCTCTGGTTTAATGATTTTATTTGAAAAACCTATTCGTATAGGAGATACTGTCACTATAAGGGATTTAACAGGAAGTATAACACGTATTAGTACTCGTGCAACATCTATAACTGATTGGGATCGTAAAGAAATTATCGTTCCTAATAAAGCTTTCATTACGGAACAATTTGTTAATTGGTCATTATCAGACACAGTAACACGTGTAGTACTAAGAATACCTGCACCTCCGGGGGTAAATATAGAAAAAATTACTAATATTTTAATACAAGCAGCAAAATGTTGTCCTCTAGTATTAGAAACTCCACCTCCTGAAGCTTACCTTGTTGATTTACAACAAGGATTACCTTTATTTGAAATTAGAATTTATGCTGCTGAAATGAGTCATCGCGTACCATTACGTCATCAAGTCCATACACAGATTTTAAATAGTTATCGTGAAAATGGATTAGAACTACCGTTTCCTCCTTTTCAATTACGCCGTAATCAAATACAGTTTAGTACCAATAAAAAAACAAATTTTACTTAGAAAAATTATAAACAATGAAAAAAAACAAAACATTTAATGATTCTAATCCTCTTCGTTTCCTTACTAGTGCACCGGATAGAAGTTCTTTACCATTTGATTATGGGAAAGAAGTTGCCTTTACTGGACGTTCAAATGTAGGAAAATCTAGCGTTATTAATATATTGAATAAAAAAAAAATTGCTCTCACTAGTAAAATACCAGGTAGAACAAAATTCATTAATTTATTTGAAATTCAAGATGGAAAAAGATTAGTAGATTTACCTGGTTATGGATATTCTAAAACTTTAGAAAATAAAAAATCAAAATTTTATTGGGAAAAAATTATTAAAGAATATATTTGCTATAGAAATAGCCTAAAAGGATTAGTATTATTAATTGATATTCGTCAATTATTAAAGGATTTTGATTATCAAATTATAAAAATTTCAATATATAAAAAAATACCTCTTGTTATATTAATTAATAAAATTGATAAATTATCTTATAATTCTAGTAAATATCAAATTAATAAATTTTATAACATCATATCTACTAGTAGTGTTCAGTTTATACCTTTTTCTTCTTTAAAAAAGATTGGATTAAATAGATTAAAAAACATCATCGAATATTGGTTATCTTAATACTAACTAACCTATTACTCCTATATACTCCTAACTTTATTAGATGCGTAATATATCATTAATACTTGTTTTAGATCTGGTTTTAGCGTCTACTTTTTTAACAATAATCGCACAAGAAAGACTATAACAACCACAATTAGATGGTAATGTACCAGGTACAACTACTGAACCAGATGGAACATAACCATAATGTATTTCGGATGTTTCTCTATTATAAATTTTAGTACTTTTTCCAATAAATACTCCCATAGAAATCACTGAATTTTCTTCAACTATAACGCCTTCAACAATTTCAGATCGAGCACCTATAAAACAATTATCTTCTATAATAGTTGGATTGGCTTGTAATGGTTCCAATACTCCTCCTATACCTACACCACCAGACAAATGGACATTCTTTCCTATTTGTGCACAAGAACCTACTGTACTCCAAGTATCTACCATAGTCCCTTCATCAATAAAAGCACCAATATTAACATAAGAGGGCATTAAAACTACATTTTTACCAATATATGCACCTTTTCTAACAGAGGCAGGTGGTACTACTCTACATCTTGTATCCTTAAAATTATTTTCATCCCATTCTAAAAATTTACTCATTATTTTATCATAATAACGAGTTGTAGAGTTTTGCATAAGGATATTATCAAATATAATAAATGAAAGTAAAATAGCTTTCTTAATCCATTGATGTGTTATCCATTTACCATTTACTTTTTCAGCTACACGTAATACTCCTTTATCTAATAAAGAGATAGTTTCATTTATTGCAAATAAAATATTTTTATCTCTTTTAATAGAAGGATTATTAGAATCTTCAAAAGAAGATTCAATAATTTCTTTTAAATTTTTTATATTATTTCTTTCCATTTTTTTCCTAATATAGAATATTTAGATAGAATCTTTCTTAAATTTTATTAAAAAATATTAAAAAATAATAAAATTATAGATTACATTATAACATAAATAATATAGATAAATACCTTTCATAAAATATTTTATTTATGATTTAAATAAAATAGAATATTATTTTAACCTAATGTAAAATACAATAAGATAAATTAAAAATTTTTAAATTAATGAAAAATTAAAAAAAATGTTAGATATAAAATCTGTCTTATTAAATTTTCCTCTTTGTAATAAAGACAATGCTTTTTCTATGAAGGAAAGAAATAAATTCAATATAGAAGGATTATTTCCATATAAAATAGAAAATATAAGAGAACAAACAAATCGTATTTGGAAACAATATCAAAATTTACATTCTAATATAGATCGTTATATTTATTTACGTAGTATAAAAAATACTAATGAGATTTTATTTTATTACTTTTTACAATCTTATTTATATGATGTTTTGCCTATTATTTATACTCCTACTGTAGGGGAAGCTTGTCAGAAATTTTCTGATATACCTTATTTAACATCACGATCAGCATTATTTTTATCCTATACAACAAATACTAAAGAAATAGAAAAAATATTAAATAATATTTCTCTTAATAAGAAAGACATAAAAGTTATAGTAGTAACAGATGGTGAACGTATTTTAGGAATAGGTGATCAAGGAATAGGTGGTATTGAAATATCTGTAGGCAAATTATCTCTTTATACTGCATTAGGTGGTATACATCCTCACTATACTCTTCCTATTATTTTAGATGTTGGAACAAATAACACAGAATTACTTAATAATCCTTTATATCTTGGGTTAAAAAAAGAACGTATATCTAAAGAAAAATATTATGAATTTATTGATACTTTTATTCGAATAATTTATAAAATTTGGCCAAATGTATTATTACAATTTGAAGATTTTGCACAAGATAATGCTCTATTTTTATTGAATAAATACTATAAAAATTTATGTTGTTTTAATGATGATATTCAAGGTACAGCCTCTGTAGTATTAGGATGTATTTTAGCTACTAGTAAATCAATGAACAAGAAAATTAGAGATCAAATTATAGTATGTGTAGGTGCCGGATCTGCTGGATGTGGAATCGCTAATCAACTTCTTTCTATGATGGAAGAAGAAGGATTACAACAAGAAGAAGCTAAAAAAAGAATATTTATGATCGATCGTTATGGTTTACTAACAGACAAACATATAGATAAATTAAATTATTCTCAAAGATCTTTTGTAAAATCTTCTAAAGATATTCAAAATTGGAAAATATCTCAATCTCAAATATCATTAGAAGATGTTATTTATCATGCTAAACCTACAATATTAATTGGGGTTTCTGGAATAGGTGGATTATTTACTGAAAACATTATTCGTACAATGTATAAGTTTTGTAATAAACCAATTATTATGCCTTTATCCAATCCTACTTCACAATCTGAAGCAAAACCCGATGATATATTAAATTGGACAAATGGAAATGCATTAATTGCTACAGGTAGTCCATTTTCTCCTATTAAATACAAAGAAAAAATACACTATATAAGTCAATGTAATAATATTTATATTTTTCCTAGTATAGGATTAGGAATATTATCAAGTGGAATTAGAAAAATTACTAATGATATATTTATTTTAGCTAGTCGAATATTAGCACATTATTCTCCATTACTTTATGGGAATGATAGTATGATTCTACCAGATATAAAAAATATTCGAGAAATTATACGTGCTATTGCTATAGAAATAGTAAAAAAAAATTTGAATAGTAGTAGTAATTTATATTCTGAAAAATTATATAATATCGACAAAATTTCTTCTATGCTTATAGAAAAAAATTTTTGGAATCCAAAATATTAATTTATTAATGAGATTATAAATTGGAATGATATAGATGAAATTTCCTTTATCCAATTTTTATCAAACTACTATATTAATAGTAGGTGATATAATTTTAGATCGATATTGGTATGGACATACTCATCGTTTTTCTCCTGAATTTCCTACAATACCTATTATAAAAATGGATTCTATGGAAGATCGTCCTGGAGGAAGTGCTAATATTGCAATGAATATCGTTTCTTTAGGAGCATATGCTCATTTAATTGGATTGATTGGAAGAGATGATGCGGCACAATCTCTTATAAAAAAACTTAAAGAGATGGGTATTTCTTGTAAAAATATTACCTCTCTTGTAGATTATCCTACTATTACTAAATTAAGAATTTTTTCTAAAAAAAATCCCTTGGTTAGAATTGATTTTGAAAAACATTTCAATAAAATAAATCGTATTTCTATACTAAAACGTATTCAATCTATATTATCAAAAGTTAATGTATTAATTTTATCAGATTATGCAAAAGGAACACTAGATAATGTACAAGAAATTATTACTATTGCAAGAAAATTTAATATTCCTATATTAGTAGATCCTAAAGGTACAGACTTTACTCAATATAAAGGTGCGACTTTATTAACTCCTAATATTTCTGAATTAGAATCGGTAATAGGTCATTGTACCAATGAAAAAGAGTTAATTAAACATAGTATGACGTTAATTTATGATTGTAAACTAACAGCACTTTTAATTACACGTTCCGAAAAAGGTATGGTGTTATTGCAACTCCATAAAGAACCAATATATTTTTTATCTAAAGCTAAAAAAGTATACGATGTAACGGGTGCAGGTGATACAGTTATTGCTGTATTAGGTATATCATTAGCAGCAGGAAATAATTTAGAACAATCTTGTTTTATAGCTAATATTGCCGCTAGTGTAGTTGTTAGTAAATTTGGAACATCTACTCTTAATTTAAGAGAATTAGAAAATGCCATTAAAAATTATAATCCATCACTATATTAATGACTAATATTATTACTGAATCAAAATTAAAGTCTTTATTATATTTATCTCGTAAAAGGGGTGAGAAGATAGTTATGACAAACGGTGTATTTGATATTTTACATGTTGGTCATATTAGTTATTTATCTCATGCAAAAAAGTTAGGAGATAAATTAATTGTAGCTATCAATAGTGATAGTTCAGTTCAACGATTAAAAGGAAAAAATCGTCCGGTAAATTCTTTAGCACATCGTATGATTATGTTATCTGCATTAAAAACAGTAGATTGGGTTATACCCTTTTATGAAGATACCCCTTATCGATTAATTGTAAATATTTTACCTCATTATCTTGTAAAAGGAGGGGATTATAAAATTAATGAAATAATAGGGAGTAAAGAAGTTATAGAAAATGGAGGTTATATAAAAATTTTACCCTTTAAGAGTAATTGTTCGACTACTCGTATTATTAATACTATTAAAAGAAATTTATAGTTAAATTTTTTTTGAATACTAAAAATGAATGAATTCTATATGTAATAAAATATTGATTTCTGTAGAATCTAAAAATTATTATTGTATAATAAGTATAAAATATTGATTTTTGATACATTAAAAGGATAATTTCATGAATCATCGAATACTTCTTTCGAAATTCGGAACTCCAATAAAACGTGTAGAAAATGCATTAAATGCCTTACGTACTGGACGCGGTATATTGGTATTAGATAACGAAAATAGAGAAAATGAAGGTGATATGATTTTTGCTGCAGAGAATATGACTGTAGAACAAATGGCTTTATCTATTCGTCATGGTAGTGGAATTGTTTGTCTTTGTTTAACTAAAGAGCTCTGTGACAGACTACAATTACCTATGATGGTAAAATATAATACTAGTCATTATCGTACTGCTTTTACTGTGACAATAGAAGCGGCTCAAGGTGTTACAACGGGTGTATCAGCCAATGATCGTTTAACTACTATTCGTACGGCCATTGAAGATAATGCTAAACCTTCTGATCTTAATCGTCCTGGACATGTATTTCCTTTGCGTGCGGAAATTGGAGGAGTTCTTTCTCGAAAAGGTCATACAGAAGCGGCGGTTGATTTAGCTTGTCTTGCAGGATTAAAACCAGCAGGTGTGATATGTGAAGTTACAAATGAAGATGGTAGTATGGCCAATACTTCTGAAATTATATCTTTTTCTTATAAACACGATATGCCAGTGTTAACAATTGATGATTTAATTACATATCGTCTTCTTTTAATTGAGAAATCGAAGCAAATTGCAAATTAATATTAATTAATAAAATAATTTCTTCAATCAACTTATTTTATAGTTCGATACTCTCATTCATTGATCAATTCATTATAATTTTTTAATCAATCTTTTCTTTTTTTAAATTTCCAATTCAGACTCAGATTATGTATGAAAGGAATAAAACGTAAAAAAAATAATAATCGCAGAATATTTTATCGTCTTTGGCCTATTATATTTCCATTTCGTATTGGTTTAATTATTTCTATAATATTCTTAATTTTAAATGCAATAACGGATATTTTAATATTATCTTTATTAAAACCCTTACTTGATGAAGGTTTTAATACCAATACAAGAAATCATATGAATGTTTTAAATTGGATGCCATTAGCTATTATTAGTCTAATGATATTAAGAGGAATGAGTGGATTTATTTATCATTATTGTCTATCTTGGGTTTCAGGAAAAGTCGTTCTAGAAATGCGTCGAAAACTATTTAATCATATTATTGAGATGCCAGTTTCTTTTTTTGATCAACAATCTACAGGATCTCTGCTATCTCGTATTACTTACGATACAGAACAAATTGCTACAGCCTCTTCTACTATATTAATTACTATTATTCGTGAAGGTGCATCCATTCTTGGTCTTTTTTTTATGATGTTTTATTATAGTTGGCAATTATCACTAATTTTAGTAATAATTAGTCCATTAGTTTCACTTGCTTTTAAGCTTATATCTAATCGATTTAGAAAAATCGCTAAAAAAATACAAAATAATATGAGTCAAGTAACAACAAATGCAGAACAAGTATTAAAAGGTCATAAAGAAATTTTAATTTTTGGAGGTCAAAAATTAGAAAATGAACGTTTTTATCAAATTAGCAATCGTGTACGTCAACAAACCATGAAAATGGTCACGGCATCTTCTGGTTCTGATCCATTAATTCAATTTATTACTTCTTTGGCACTTGCTTCTATTCTTTATGCGGCAAGTTTTCCAGCAATTATAGAAAATTTAACAGCGGGTGTCGTAACATTAATCTTTTCATCCATGTTGGCTATGATGCGACCATTAAAATCACTAACGAATATTAATACCCAATTTCAAATTGGGATGGCGGCGTGTCAAACTCTCTTCTCTATTTTAGATATGGAAACTGCCAAAGATGACGGTACCAAAGAAATAAAATCTGTTAGAGGAGATATTATTTTTAATCATGTGACATTTTTTTATCCTGGAAAAAATAAACCTTCTTTAAAGGATATTAATTTAAAAATAGAAGCAGGTAAAACTGTTGCATTCGTGGGACGTTCTGGTTCTGGTAAATCTACTATTGTTAATTTATTAACACGTTTTTATGAGATACAAGAAGGAGAAATTTTACTGGATGGGATTGATGTACGTGAGTATAAACTTACTTCTCTTCGTAATCAGATAGCTTTAGTTTCTCAAAATGTCTATCTTTTTAATGATACTATTGCGAATAATATTGCTTATGCATGTAAAGATACGTCTTCTCGTGAAGACATTGAAAAAGCTGCATATATGGCTTGTGCTATGGATTTTATTCAAAAAATGGATAAGGGTTTAGATACTATTATTGGCGAAAATGGTTTGTTATTATCAGGAGGGCAAAGACAACGTATTGCTATTGCACGAGCTTTACTTCGAAATTGTCCTATATTAGTTCTCGATGAAGCAACTTCAGCATTAGATTTTCAGTCTGAAAAAGCTATTCAAAGTGCTTTAAATAAAATTAAGAACAATCGTACACTATTAGTTATCGCTCATCGATTGTCTACAGTTGAAAAATCTGATGAAATTTTTGTTTTAGACAATGGACATATTATTGAAAAAGGGACTCATCAATCGCTTCTCTCTCAAAGAGGAGTATATGCTCATTTACATCAACTACAATTTACAATATAAATAAATGATCAATAACATTTGGTATCATAATGCTTTTTTACTACGTTTAATATGTATGCCATTTTTAATCCCATTTTCTTTGTTATATGGATTAATTACTACTTTAATTCGATTGAGTTATCGTATTGGTTTATTTCAAATAAAGCGTTTCCCATTAGCCATAATCGTCATAGGCAATTTAACAATAGGAGGAACAGGCAAAACTCCATTAGTTATTTGGTTAGTAGAAAAATTAAAAAGAAGAGGATGGCGTGTTGGAGTAGTATCAAGAGGCTATGGTTCATGTTCTGTAACATATCCTCTTTTAGTAAATTCTACTACGATGAGTAATCAATGTGGTGATGAACCTTTACTAATTTGGCAACGTACAGGAGTATCGGTTGCTGTAGCACCAAGAAGAATAGATGCCGTAGAGTTTTTAATAAAAAATAATGATTTAGACGTAATAGTATCTGATGATGGATTACAACATTATGCATTGGCTAGAGATATCGAATGGGTAGTTATAGATGGTATTCGTCGTTTTGGAAATGGGTGGTGGATTCCTGCAGGACCAATGCGAGAAAGACAATATAGACTTAATAGTGTACAAGAAATTATTGTGAACGGGGGTAAGATAAGAGATGCCCGTGAAACCCCTATGAAAATTCAGCCTGATTTAATAGTAAATTTATTAAGTAATGAAAGTATTTCATTAAGTGAATTAAAAAACAAAAAAATAGTAGCTATTGCAGGAATTGGTTATCCAAGACGATTTTTTTGTACATTAAAAGAATATGGAATTTTACCTATAAAAGAAGTGAATTTTTCCGATCATCAACATTATCAAGAAAAAGATTTGATTAATTTAATCCCTACACATTCTCATTTCATATTACTCATGACAGAAAAAGATGCAGTAAAATGCCGTACTTTTGCGAGAAAAAATTGGTGGTACTTACGAGTCAATGCCATTTTACCTAGTTCTAAAGAAAATTTATTACTTCTCCCTATTGAAAAGGTAATAAATCATTATCTTAAAAAAGATTAAGAAAAAAAAGGCATGGCATGGTGACTGACTATCTTCTATTTATTTTATTATTCTTTTGTTGTATACGGCGTTCTTTAAAAAAATTTTTTAGTTGTAGGGAAGCTCTTTCACTCATCAATGGACGGTTTAATATAATAAGATGATTAATACCTGGATATCTTAATATATTAATAAATGATCCGACTGCTCCGGTTTTTTTACTATAATTGGCAAAAACTAGACGTTTAATTCTGGCATGAATCATTGCTCCTGCACACATTATACATGGTTCTATAGTAACATACATTACAGAATCTAATAATCTATAATTCTTTATATTTTTACTACCTTGTCGTAAAGCGACAATTTCGGCATGTGCTGTAGGGTCACAATGTGTAATAGAACAATTCCATCCTTCTCCTATAATATTATTTTTTAATACTAATACTGCTCCCACAGGTACTTCACCATTTATTTTAGCATTGTTAGCTAATTGAAGAGCTTTACTCATCCAATGTTTATCTTTTTGATTATTAATATTCATGATTCTCTCTTTCACTTTAATTATTTTTTTTCTCCTTTATTTTACGTATATATATTAATATAAAACTTGTTATTCCTATAATAATAAATATAGCTGATACTATTAGTAGGAATAGTAAAAAATTTTTTTCATATATTTGAAAAAAAGGATTTTCACCAATAAAAAATCCCAATAAAACTAAAACTAATACCCAAAAAAATGCACTAATCCAATTAAATAATTGAAATTGTATATTACTTAATCCATAGAATCCAACCAAAATAGGTAATAATGTTCTTGCAAACACAATAAAACGAACAAAAAATAATGCAGATAATCCATATCGATAAAATATATTATAAGTTTTTTGATAAGATTGGTTTGGTAAATAAATTAACCATTTTTTCATGTTTCTGTTTTTTCTTAACCATTGACCTTGTAAATAACTTATCCAACTACCAATGCCTGCTGCAGTGGTGAGTAAAAACAAGGTAATAGGTAAATTTAGTACTCCCTTTGATACAAGTAAACCAACAAAAATTAATAAACTATCTCCTGGTAAAAAAGAAGCAGGAATAATCCCATTTTCAAGAATAAGAATAACAAATATTATTATATAAATACTCCAAACCAAATTGGAATGAAACAAATTTTCCTCATTATAAGAATATAGTAATGAATTTATAATAGACATCTAATAGTCCTCTAATGTATGAGAAGTTTGATGAATATTTTATACTTTAAAAAGAAGAAATATTGATAAAATTTTTAATTTTATTATACAATTAAAATTATATATTTTCTAAATTTTAGAAAAAATTAAAAATTTTAATAAATTCCTATAAGCTTTCCGTTTTCTGAGGATTTCAATATGATTAAAGCTGGTATTTTTTTCGGTAGTGACACTGGTAATACTGAAAATGTTGCTTATTTAATTGAACAGAATTCAAGAAATGATTTTTCTATTTTTGATATTGCTAAAAGCAATAAGGCTGATTTAGAAAAATACAATAATCTAATTTTAGGAATTCCTACTTGGTATTATGGTGAAGTACAATGTGATTGGGATGATTTTATACCCAGTTTAAAAAAAATAGATTTTTATAACAAAAAAGTAGCAATTTTTGGTTGTGGTGATCAAGAAGATTATGCAGAATATTTCTGTGATGCAATGGGTATAATACATAATATTGTTGTATCGCAAGGGGCTACTGTAATAGGTTATTGGTCAAATCAGGGATATCATTTTGAATTATCAAAAGGCTTACTTAATGAGAAGTACTTTGTTGGTTTAGCTATTGATCAAGATCGTCAACCGGAATTAACAATACCACGTATTAAAAATTGGGTGAATCAAATTCATGATGAGTTTCTTATCAATACAAAAAAAGTATAATAAAGAAAGAAACAAGAATCAATCTTCATAAATGGATAAGTGAATTAAACGATCAAGTAATTCAGAATAATTCATTCCACTTTTTTCCCATAATTTAGGATATGTACTTAAGGATGTAAATCCTGGTATAGTATTGATTTCATTTAAAAAAATTTTATTATCCTCTGTTAAAAAAAAATCTATTCTTGCCATTACATTACAATTTAACAGTAGAAAAGCCCTTCTAGCAATGGAACAAAGCTTGACATTTAAATTCGAACTCAGATTATTGGCTGGAATTATTAATTTCACTCTTTCATTAGAGGAATACTTAAGCTCATAAGTATAGTGAGAATTATTGGGTAAATCATTCAAAATAGATATTTCACCACAAACACTATGAAATAATTTCTGTGGAATACCAAGTATTCCAATCTCAATTTCTCTTCCCTTAATAGCTTTCTCTATAAGAATTTTTTTACTGTATGAGTAAGCTAAGTTTAAAGCTTGATTAAAATCGTATTGATTACTTATTTTACTCACACCTATTGAAGAACCTTGATTGGTAGGTTTAACAAATAAAGGTAACCCTAATTTAGAAATAATATAGGAATAAGTTGGATTACTTTTTTTATCTTTCCATAAAGTTATAGAGGGTGTGACTGGTATTCGTGCACTACGTAGTAATCTTTTCGTTATATCTTTATCCATACAAAGAGCAGATCCTAGAACATTACTTCCTACATAAGGGATATTTAGTGATTCCAGTAAACCTTGAATACACCCATCTTCACCATAAGATCCATGTAATACCGAAAAAATTATATCAATTTTCGGAATAGGACTACCATTATTAATCTTAATAAATTGCATTTTTTTATTACCAGGAACCATTGCTAAATAGCAAGGAGAGTTCCAATTATTTGGATTGGATATTTTTTTTAAATAAATAGAAGAATACTCTAAAATCCAACGACCATTTTTATCTACTCTAATAAGGGTTATATTATATTTATTTCTATTAAGATTATTAAATATATTTCTTGATGATTCTAAAGATACTTGGTGTTCATGTGATTTTCCACCGAAAACTATGGCTATATTTTTTTTTCTATCGTTTATTACGGATGGTTGCTGCATAAGAGTATTAAAAATCTTTAAAAGATCCTTTTTTTTATTATGTATGATTAATAATAAAAGGAATTGTTTCCTCTTGACGATGTGTAAGAATTTCACAACCAGATTCTGTGACTAAAAGAGTATGCTCATATTGAGCAGATAAACTATGATCTTTAGTTTTTACCGTCCAACCATCTTGCATAATTTTAGTTTTATAACTTCCAATATTTATCATTGGTTCAATAGTAAAGGTCATGCCAGGAATTAATATTATTCCTTGATCATCCGCCTTATAATGTAGTATTTGTGGTTCTTCATGAAGATTTTTTCCTATACCATGTCCACAATATTCTCTTACTATAGAAAATTGTTCTTTTTCAATAGCATTCTGAATAGTTTGGCCTAAAATGTTTAAACGTATTCCTGGTTTTATCTTTTGAATTGCTAGATAAAGACTATTTTGAGTAATATCACATAATTTTTTTCCAATATTTGTGGGATTTCCTATAAAAAACATTTTTGATGTATCACTATAAAATCCTTCTTTAAAAAGAGTAATATCTATATTAATGATATCCCCTTCTTTAAGTTTTTGATTAATATTAGGAATCCCATGACATACTACATCATTAACTGAAGTACAAATAGATTTAGGAAAACCTTGATAACCTAAAGAAGCTGGTTTTGCTTGTTGTACTTGAGTAATATATTTATGACAAATAGAATCTAATTCACCTGTACTTATCCCAATCTTGATATAAGGTTCAATAAATTCTAAAACTTCAGCTGCTAATTTTCCAACAATACGCATCTTTTTTATTTCATCAGATGTTTTTATATGAATAGCCATAACATATTTGTTTGTTAAAATTTGTTAATAATAAATAAAAAAACGTATAATATTTTTAATATAAAAGATATATTATATCATAATTAAAAAAAATAAGCTACATTATAAGGAATAATACCATGGAAAGTCTTTCTATACGTGATATGTTAAAAGCGGGGTCTCATTTTGGACATCAGACGCGTTTTTGGAATCCAAAAATGAAACCTTTCATTTTTGGCATTCATAATAAAATTCATATTATCAATTTAGAAAAATCTTTGCCAATGTTTAATCATGCACTTAATGAAATTAAAAGAATAGCGTCTAATAAAGGAAAAATTTTATTTGTAGGTACAAAACGTGCAGCTAGTAAAGTAATAAAAGAAACAGCTAAAGATTGTAATCAATACTTTGTGAATCATAGATGGCTTGGAGGAATGTTAACTAATTGGAAAACAGTACGTCAATCTATTAAACATTTAAAAGATCTAGAAATTCAATCTACAGATGGTACTTTTGAAAAATTAACCAAAAAAGAAGCAATGATTAGAAGTCGTACACTATTTAAATTAGAAAAAAGTTTAGGTGGTATTAAAGATATGGGAGGTCTCCCAGATGCACTGTTTGTTATTGACGCAGAATATGAACGTATTGCTATAAAAGAAGCAAATAAATTAGGTATTCCAGTTTTTAGTATTGTCGATACTAATTCGGATCCAGATGGGATAGATTTTTTAATACCGGGAAATGATGATTCTACACGTTCTATTACATTATATTTATCTGCAGTAACTAGAATGATAAAAGAAGGAATGTCTTCTAAAGAAAATACAATTAAAAAAATTTAATTATAATTATATAAAAAAGGAGGATATAGTGAGTATTAATGCTTCTTTAATTAAAGAATTACGTAATCGTACTGGTATAGGAATCATAGAATGCAAAAAAGCATTAATAGAATCTCAAGGTGATATTCAAATTGCAATTGATAATATACGTAAATCAAATCAATTCAAATTTGATAAAAAGTCATATCGTGTTGCTAATGAAGGTATTATTCTAATTAAAATTGATAATCATAATAAGTATGGAGTGATTTTAGAAATCAATTGTGAAACAGATTTTGTTTCACAATCAATAAATTTTAAGAAATTCGGTAATAAAATTATTTCTACAGCTTTATATGAAAAAATTACTCAATTAGAGTTATTACAATCTAAATTTGAAGAAGAAAAAAATTTATTAAGTGCACAATTTGGAGAACGAATTGATATTCGTCGACTATCTATATTACAAGGCAATCTCATTGGATCGTATATTCATAATAATAATCGTATTGGTGTAATACTTTCTGCTAAAAATGCAGAAATAGAATTTCTTAAACATCTTTCAATGCATATAGCAGCTAGTAATCCTATATATATAAATAGTAAAGATATTCCAAAAGATATTATTGAACATGAATATCAAATACAACATGATATTACTATGCAATCTCAGTCTTCAGTCAAAGAGGAAGTAAGAAAAAAAATTATAGAAGGTCGTATGCGTAAGTTTATAGAAGAAATCACTCTTACACATCAAAAATTTATTCTTAATCCTCAAAAGACTGTTGGTCAGATCATTCATGAACAAAATGTAGAAATTCATCATTTTATTAGATTTGAAATAGGACAGTATAACAATATAGAAAAGGATTCTATTTAAAATGTAGAAAAAAACAGGAGAATAATCTAATGTCAGTTAATACGAAGAAACCTATTTATCGACGTATTATACTAAAATTGAGTGGAGAAGCTTTACAAGGAAAGAAAAATTTTGGAATTGATTTTAATATATTAAATCGTATTACTCATGAGATAAAAGAATTAGTAAAGTTAGATATACAAGTAAGTATAGTATTAGGAGGGGGGAATTTATTCAGAGGAACGAAATTAGTAAAAATTGGTGTGAATCGTATTACTGGTGATCATATTGGAATATTATCAACACTTATAAATAGTTTAGCAATGCGAGACACTCTTATTCGTTCTAATATCCGTGTTTGTTTAATGTCAGCTATTCCAATAAATGGAATATGTGTAGATTATAATAGGGAACAAGCTCTTCATTTATTAAAAAATAAGTATGTTGTAATTTTTTCTGCTGGAACTGGTAATCCTATTTTTACAACGGATTCCGCTGCGTGTTTAAGAGGTATTGAAATGGAGGCGGATGTAATCTTAAAAGGAACCAAAGTAGATGGTGTTTTTTCTTCTGATCCAATAAAATTTCCTACATCTGATTTTTATACACACTTAAGTTATCAAGATGTTTTAGAAAAAAATATTAAAGTTATGGATTCAATAGCATTTCTCTTAGCACGTGATCATAATTTACCAATACGTATTTTTAATATAAATAAATCAGGCAATCTACTTCGCGTCATTATGGGCGAGCAAGAAGGAACATTAATTAATAATAGAAGAAGGAGTATATAAATAAGTGATTAACATCGATTCTTTTTATAAAGAAACTGATATAAAAATGGAAAAACAGGTAAAAATATTTAAAAATAATATTAATAAAATTCGTACTGGTAGAGCTTCACCAACTCTATTTGATAATATTAAAATTCCATATCAAGAAAATGTTGTATTATTACGTCAGTTGGCTTCTATTACAGTAGAAGATGCTAAAACTTTAATTATTACTGTATTTGATATATCCTTAGTTAAGTTAATTGAAACTACTATTAGAAATTCTAATATTGGTTTAAGTCCCAATACTATTGGTAGAATTATTCGTATTAATTTTCCTCCTATTACAGAAGAACAACGTTACAATTTTATTAAATTAATTAGAACAGAAGCAGAAAATGAAAAAATTGTGTTACGCAATATACGAAGAAATGCAAATGATAAAATAAAAAAACTGATAAAAGATAAAATAATTAGTAAAGATGAAGAATATCGTATACAAAATAAGATTCATAAGTTAACCTTACAATGGATAAAAATTATAGATAATACTTTACTTCAAAAGGAAGAAGAAATAAAAATCATCTAATATTAAAAACAATGTATAGGTTTAGGTAACCCTGCTAGCTTGATAGCTTGTTTTATAATACCTTTAGGAAAAAGTTTAAACAAATATCTATTATTTCCTTTTTCTTCTCCATATTTTTTTTTGATACTTTTAATCAGTATTCTATTAGAAGGTGAAAAATTAAAATTGATATAAAAATCGCGTAGATGATAAATAATTTCCCAATGTTCTGTAGTTAAGTGAATGTTCTCTATTTTAGCCCATTCTATGGCTATAGACTCATTCCAATCATGGAGATTAATTAAATATCCATCAGAATCTGTACTGAGAGTAGTCATATTAAAATATCTCTAAAATATTGGAGGAATGGCTGAGTGGTTTAAAGCACCGGTTTTGAAAACCGGCGATGCAAAAAAAGCATCCTAGAGTTCGAATCTCTATTCCTCCACCATATTCTCTTTAATTCTCTCTTGTAAATTTTTTATTGAAGAGGCACGCTTAAAAGAAGCAAGTATTGCTAATTTAGCTGAGTGAACATTATCCCATCCCTCAATCTTAGTCCATTTATCTTTTTCTAATTTTTTATAATTTTCAAAAAAATATATAATTTGTATACGTAATATTTGAGGAAGATCTTCAATATCTTTTATATTATTGTAGGCATTAGATAAGTTAGGATGAGGAACTGCTATTAATTTGGAATCTTCACCTGATTCATCTAACATTTTTAATATACCTATTGGACGAGATCGAACTATTGTTCCTGGATGGATTGGAAAAGGTGTAGGCAAAAGTACATCTATTGGATCACCATCTAAAGCTAAAGTTTGATTAATATAACCATAATTACATGGATAAAACATTGGAGTTGGTATAAATCTATCTACAAATATGGTACCATTATTTTTATTAATTTCATATTTTACAGGATTAGAATTCTGGGATATTTCAATAATGACATAAATATCTTCTGGAATATTTTCTCCAGCTGGAATGGAATTGAAATTCATATAATTTTTTTACTCCTATTTCTTTATTATAGATTATAAAACATTAAAAAAAATCTTTACGTAAAACTCTATTATTAGATATACTACAAATATAATTTATAGCATAGCATAAGTATAGCATAAGTGAGGTTTCGATGTATGCAATATTTCAAATTGGGAGTAAACAACATAAAGCGAGTATAGGAGATATACTCCATATTGAAAAAATCAATGCTACAGTAGGTGAAGTAATTGATTTGAATCAAATAATGATGATATTCGATTATGATACAAATACTATTCAACTTGGAGACCCTTATTTAAAAGAAAGAACAATTAGAGCAGAAGTTCTCTTTCATGGAAGAAAGAAAAAGATAATTGTTCTTAAATTTCGACGCCGTAAACATTATCGTAAAAGACAAGGTCATCGACAATGGTTTACTACCATAAAAATTACTCATATAAATTAATAATTTAAGTTAAGGATAAAAAATATATGGCACATAAAAAAGCCGGAGGTTCTACTCGCAATGGAAGAGATTCAAAAAGTAAAAGATTAGGAGTGAAACGTTTTGGAGGTGAAATGGTAAAAGCAGGTGATATTATTATTCGTCAACGTGGTACACATTTTCATCCTGGATCTAACGTAGGATGTGGGAGAGATCATACTCTATTTGCTCTTAAATATGGAAAAATACAATTTCGCTTATATAAAAATAAGAAGTTTGTATATATTACTTCTTCTAATTCAGATTATTAATCATAATAAAAAATATTTATTTTCCAACACAAAAGCTAGAAAAAATCTTTGCTAATAGATCTTCATCCGAAGAACTATTTTTACCCGTTATTGCATTTAATGTACATTGAGCTAATTTCAACTCTTCAGCAAATAATTCCCAATTATTACTATGTAATAGTTTTTTTCCATGAGTAAGATGATTAAGAGCATTTTTTAGAATATCTAGATGTCTTTGTCTAGCTAAAAAACGATTACTAGTACTAGTATGCTCTTTACTTAATGTTCGTAAATATTCTAATAAAATATGTATTCCATCTTTTGTTTTGGATGATAAAGTAATAAAAGACATATTCTCTTTTTTATGAAATTCTATATGTCGATTATATAAATCGGATTTATTATATATAACTGTCATAGGAATTTTGGTAGGAAAAGGAAGACTAAAACTATATGACCAAATTTTTTGTATTTTCTCTGCTTGATAAGTAAGAATTTTATTATCTATAATATATAATAGATGATCGGCTTTATTTAATTCTAATAAAGTTTTTTTAATTCCTATATGTTCTATTTTATTTTTTGTTTTACGGATTCCAGCCGTATCTATAATATGTATAGGGATTCCATCTAAATAAATAGATTCATGTAGTATATCTCTAGTAGTACCAGCAATATTAGTTACAATAGCTGCTTCATTACCTACTAATGCATTTAATAGACTAGATTTTCCACTATTAGGTTTACCTACAATGACAAATTTCATTCCCTTACGAAGTAAGTTACTTTGATTAGCTTCTATTTGAATAGAAGATATTTCATATAATAAATTATTTAAAGTATCTTCAATTTTAGTATCATATGATAAATCAATCTCACTTTCTGAAAAATCGATTATCCACTCTACATAACTTCGTAAGTCTTCTAATCGATTGATTAAATTATTGATATTAATAGCAAAATTACCTTGAAAAGAAAGAAGTGCTGCACGAGCTGATTGAATTGAATCAGCTTCGATCATATCAGCAATTGCTTCGGCCTGAAGTAGATCTATCTTGTTATTAAGGAAAGCACGTTCAGAAAACTCACCAGGACGAGCCATTCTTATTCCAGATATAGATAGAATCCGTTTTATGAGTAAATCAATAATTATAGGACTACCATGTCCTTGTAATTCTAAAACATCTTCCCCTGTAAAAGAATAAGGGGATGGAAAAAATAAGGCAATACCTTGATCTAATAATTTTCCATCACAATCTAAAAAAGAACAATATTCTGCAAAACGTGGTTTTAATATTTTTTTTCCAAGTATCTCCTGAGCCACATAAATTGTACGAGGACCGGATATCCGAAGAACACTAATACTCCCTCGACCTGAAGGAGTAGCTAAAGCTATTATAGTATCTATTTCATTCATATATTATTTTTTTTCAATATTATCTAGTTTTTTCAAACTACGATAAATAAGAGGTTGTTGAATGATAGTAAATACGTTACTTACTACATAGTATAATACTAAACCTGATGGAAACCATAAAAATAAAAATATAAAAATTATGGGAATAAAATCCATAATTCTTTTTTGCATTGTATCCATGATCCTATTCGGTGAAATTTTTTGAATAATAAACATAGTTAAACCCATTAAAATAGGCAATATATAATATGGATCATAAGAAGATAGATCATAAATCCACAAGGTAAAAGGTGCATGTCTTAATTCAATAGAATTAGATAACATATAATAAAGAGCCAGAAAAATAGGCATTTGAATGAATAAAGGTAAGCAACCACTTAAAGGATTAATTTTTTCATCTTTATATAAATCTAATATTTCTTGACTTTGTCTTTGTTTATCATGACTAAAACGTTCACGTAATTTTATAATTTTAGGTTGTAATTTTTTCATTTTCTCCATGGAAATATATTGGGATTTAGTTAAAGGATACATTATTATTTTAATAATAAGAGTAATAATAATAATAGATAATCCCCAATTATTTACATAAAAATGAATAAGTTGTAATAGTTTAAATAAAGGTTGTGCTATAAACCATAACCAACCATAGTCTACAGTTAAATCTAAATTAGATGCAACAGATGCCATTTTTTCCTGAATTTCTGGACCTATCCATAAAGTAGATTGAATATTTTTAGAAGATTTCGGTTCAATTTTTAGTATTGGAGATAAATAACCTATGACTGCCTGAGAATTATTAAAATTAGCCGTATATATAGTTTTTATTCCTGGAATAAAAGGTAAAATCAAAGCTGTTACAAAATATTCTTGTAACATAGCAATCCAACCTTTTTGAGTTTGAAGATTTAGATTTTTATTTTGAATATCTTCAAAACTATATTTTTTATACTTAGTATATTCACTAGAATAAGCTGCACCACGATAAGTATTAAATGTAAAAAAACTATTTTTTACATTAATGCTTGGATTTACTATTGATTGTATTATTTGACCAAATAGAGATAATTCAATAGGTGAATTACTATTATTATTAATTGTATGTTCTATACATATAGAAAAATTGTTACGTTTTAGAATAAATGTTTTCGTATATTGTATACCCTCTTTTGTTAGCAACATCATTGGAACATAGAGTTCATTTTCACCTTCTTTTAAGATATAAATTTGCTTTGGAGAAAAATAAAGTGGCGCTATTTTATAATAATCTAATGGATTTTCTGATTTAGTAATTAAACCACTCTGAATTTGATAAATAAATTTATCAGAAGTTTCTAATAAACGAAAAGGTTTGTTTGATCCTAAAGTTTCAGAATACGTTAATAAATCAGCATTTTCTATATTTCCTCCATATCTATTAATATCTAATGATAAAACATCCGTTATAACTTTAATATTATAGTTATCTGTAGTACTATTATTGATAGTAATATTGTTTTTAGGAAAAATTTTTGTAGAGTTGTCTTGTTGTATATTTTCTTGTGTAGTTATCTCTTCTGTTTTGAACATTGTATGTTCCATTTCCCATATTTGCCAAATTACAAAAGATATAAATAGAAAAGCAATAACAAGAATATTGCGTTGAGAATCCATTATTAATATTCTCTTTTTAAAAAAACGTTGAGGAACCGGATCTTCCACTCTATATGAACGATAATGAAAATAAAAAGGATGACATTTGGATATTCGTTTTAATATTAATAAAATACCAATTAATATACCAAATTGACGTATAGCTTCTATTCCATATTGTGAACATGTAGGTCTAAATAAACAACATGATTTCAATAATGGACTAAAAATAAATTGATATAATCGTATTAATCCAATGACAATATATGATATTGGCGACATCTACGCCATATAATTTCTAATTGTTCTTTAATAGTGTGGTTATTTAAATCTACTATATTTTTTTTAACTATAATGATGAAATCTATATTTGGTAATGTCAAATAATTTATACGAAAATGTTCACGTATCAATCTTTTAATTCGATTACGTTCATGTGATTTTTTTATAATTTTCTTTGAAATTAGAAAACCAATACGAGGATATTCCAACATATTTAATCGCCATAGAATCATAATTTCCTGTGTATAAAATTTTTTATATTTTTGTAGTACAAAAGAAAAATGTTTAGAATTTAATAAACGCAATTTTTTTGTAAATTTAAATTTTTTGATCACGAATTTTTATAAAAGTTAAAATTTTATTTTTTAGTTGTTAAATAATATCGCTTTTTGTTACGTCTTCTTGAAAGAATATAACGACCGTTTTTAGTTGACATACGTATTCGAAATCCATGAGAACGACTACGCTTAAGTCTAGAGGGTTGAAAAGTACGTTTCATATATATAATCTCCTTTCTATACAAAGCTCTGTACTGATTATATGATATAAATAAAAGTAAAACTATTTATTATATAGTTTATTTATTTTAATTTTTTTATTTTATTAAAATTTTTCATATAGTTAGTGTGAATTTTATGAAAAAAGATAATACACGTAAACCTAAAATACATCATATAAAAACAATCGCTCAATCTCAATTATTTACAATTGAGTCTGTAGATATTGAATTTAATAATGGGAAAAGAAGAATTTATGAAAGAATGCAACCTTCTAATAGTGAAGCAGTTCTGATTGTTCCAATAATCGATCAACATATTTTATTAGTTAGAGAATATGGAGTAGCTATAGATAATTATGAAATAGGTTTTCCTAAAGGGCTAGTTGATTCTGGAGAAAATATTATGGAAGCCGCAAATAGAGAATTAATGGAAGAAGCAGGATTTGGTTCTAAAGCACTGATTTTTCTTAGCCAATTAACTATAATGCCATCTTATTTTTCGGGAAAAATGAATATTATTATGGCTAAAGATTTATATCCAAAACGTTTACAGGGTGATGAACCTGAACCACTGACTGTTATAAAATGGCCTATTTCAAAAATGTTATCATTATTAAATGAGCCGAATTTTTGCGAAGCAAGAAATGTTAGTGCATTATTTCTTGCATATTCAAATTTATATCAATTATTGAAATAATATCTCTCTTTTTTTATCTTTTAATATAAAAAATCCATACTGCATGAAAATAGTTCCACATTGACCACAGAGCTAACAAAGCGGCAATATATAATGTAATAGTTCCTATTAATATAATATATTTTTCTGATCTATATAATAAAGCTATCGCTGAAAACATTTGTATAGAGGTTTTTATTTTACCAATACATGAAACAGAAATATTATCACGTTTACCTATTTCAGCCATCCATTCTCTTAAAGCAGAAATAATAATTTCACGTGCAATCATAAAAGTTGATGGTAAAGTAATCCACCAAGAATGAAATTCTTCAATAACTAGTGTAAAAGCCATAGCCATCATTATTTTATCTGCTACTGGATCCAGGAAAGTACCAAAACGAGTTATTTGTTTCCATCTTCTAGCAAGAAAACCATCAAACCAATCTGTTATTGCTGCTATTCCAAATAGTAATACACAAGCTATAGAACTCCATTCTACAGGTAAGTAAAATGCTAACACAAAAAATGGAATCATTACAATTCTAATTAAAGTTAACCAAATTGGTATATTTAAATACATAATACTTAAATTGATTTAGCTATATTTGTTATTAGCCTATAAATAAAGATTATTTATAATGAATATTGGAACATATTAATATATAAAGACGATATAAATAAATAAGGAGTAGAGATAAAATTATATTATTTATTCCAATAAAAATAAAAGATTTATATAAAGATGGTAATGATAATAAAATAGTTATTTTTATGGATATTAATATTATTACTTTTAAAATAAACCAAATTAAAATAGCTGGAGTAATTAATCTAATATTAGCAAGGGCTATTTTTACACTAATATACATAGATTGTACTATTCCTATATTATCATTTATTAAAATGATAGGTGCCAAACAAAAAGTTATTGTTAATATAATTCCAGGTAAAATAGCTAATAAAAAACCTATTTGAATTATTAAAGTAGTAAAAAAAATTAATACAAACAAATTAGATAATTTAGGAATAGACAATATAATAGCTTGAAAAGCACTGATAGGATTATAATTAGAAAACTGACGTATCATAATTAATAAACTACTAATCAATATAACATTACTAATTAAATAACTAAAAGTTGTTAAAATCGATGTTTTAAAAATAATACGTTGTTGTTCTATTGGTAATTGTTGAATAGAATTTATTACACTAAATAATGTTGTAGTTTTTTTTAAATCAATATTATTTAATATTGTAGTTAATGGATTTTCTTGATAAAGAGTAAATATATATTCTAATATAATGTTTATTAAGGTTGAAAAACATACTATTAGTAATATAGTAGATAATTGATTATAAAAAAAGTTTATTACATCTCTATAAAGAATCTTTACTTTAATAGGTGATGTAGACATAATTATATATTCCTTCTTTTACTTTGATAATAATATTAGTAAATTATTATCTAATATCCCTATTAAATTTGATATTGTTGCATATTTTTATATTTTATCTTTATTGAGGAATAACATAAAGAGTATTACCTTCTATATATACAATTTTTATACATGTTCCAACGGAAATATTTTTTTCTTTAGATTGAATCTTCCAACTTCCATCTCCTATAGCTACTCTTCCTATATGATTAATTACTGGTTCAGATAAAATAATCTGTAATCCAACAAGCTTTTCATTATAATTATTTATTAATATTAGTTTCTTATTATATACTACTGTATACCATTTCCACCAAATAAATATATGAATTATAGTAATAATTATAAATATAATATAATGTATAATCCAATATTTGGGGAAAATTATACAAAATAATCCAGTAATACATGCAGATAAACCAATTAAAAATAGATAACCCATTCCAATTATTATATCAATAATTAGTAGAAAAATACCTAATATTATCCACCAATTTAATTGGATGATTTCTATATCTTTTAGAAAGATATCTATGATTTTTCTAATCTCCTTGTATTATTATTTATTAATTCACTAACACCTACAAGAGATCCAAGTAAATTACTGGTATCTAATGGAATCATAATAATTTTATTATTATTACTTGATCCAATCGTTTGTAATGCTTCAGTATATTTTTGAGCTATAAAGTAGTTAATCGCTTGAATATTTCCTTCAGCAATTGCTTTAGATACGATTTTTGTAGCACAAGCTTCTGCTTCAGCTGCTCTTTCACGAGCTTCTGCTTCTAAAAAAGCAGATTGACGTTCTCCTTCTGCTTTTAAAATTTGAGATTGTTTTTCACCTTCTGCTTTTAATATAGCGGCTTGTCTTATTCCTTCTGCTTCTAAAATATCTGCACGTTTAGTACGTTCGGCTTTCATTTGTGCATTCATTGATGCAATTAATTCTGCTGGTGGCCGTACATCCCTAATTTCAATTCGTGTAACTTTAATTCCCCATGGATTAGTTGCTTCATCTAAAATACATAATAAACGATTATTAATATTATCTCTTTGAGAAAGAATTTCATCTAATTCCATAGAACCAAGTACAGTACGAATATTAGTCATCGTTAAATTAGTAATAGCTAATTCTAAATTACTTATTTCATAAGCTGCACGAGCAGCATCTATAACTTGAATAAAACAAACGGCATCAATTGTAATATTTGCATTATCTTTAGATATGATTTCTTGAGAAGGAATATCTAAAAATTGTTCCATTACATTAATTTTCCGTCCAATTCTATCAACAAAAGGTATTACTAAATTTAAACCAGGCATTAATGTGAAAATATAACGTCCAAATCTCTCAACTGTCCATTGATATCCTTGAGGAACAATTTTTACACAAGATCCAATAATTAATATTATAGACAATATTGAAAAAATGATTAACAATAGCATAATTAGAACCTTTCTAATAAAGAAATATTTTTAAATTTTAATATAAATAGAACCATTTATTTTTATCTCGAATAAAAAGAATATATTGAAACTTTTTAATTTAAAGTGTTTTATTTTACTAAATAATGTTAGTATAAACAATATTATAGATTGATAAATTATCAATAATGACAACTAATTATATATTTATAACAGGTGGGGTTGTATCTTCTTTAGGTAAAGGAATAACAGCTGCCTCATTAGCAGCAGTTCTTGAATCTAGAAATTTAAATGTTACTATTATTAAATTAGATCCTTATATTAATGTCGATCCAGGAACTATTAGTCCAATACAACATGGTGAAATTTTTGTTACAGAAGATGGAACAGAAACTGATTTAGATTTAGGACATTATGAACGTTTTATTCAGACTAGAATGTCACGTAATAATAATTTTACTGCAGGTTCTATTTATTTTGATGTTTTACAAAAAGAAAGAAAAGGTGATTATTTAGGAAAGACTGTACAGATTATTCCACATGTTACAAATGCAATAAAAGAAAGAATTATTAAAGTAGGAAAAGATTATGATATTGTTCTAGTAGAAATAGGAGGAACAGTAGGCGATATTGAATCTTTACCTTTTTTAGAAGCTATTCGTCAAATGACAATGGAATTTGGGAAAGAACATACTTTATACATACATTTAACATTTGTGCCTCAAATAGAAATTACAAAAGAAATGAAAACTAAACCAACACAACATTCTGTAAAATCTTTACTTTCTATTGGAATACAACCTGATGTTTTAATATGTCGTTCTATTTCTAGAATACCTAAAAATGAAAAAGAAAAAATTGCGTTATTCTGTAATGTCCCTCAAAAAGCAGTAATTTCATTAGAAAACGTTAATTCAATTTATAATATTCCACAAATTTTACATATGCAAAATTTAGATGATTATGTTTGTAAACATTTTAATTTACATTGTTCTAAAACTAATTTAACAGAATGGAAGAAGGTTATTTGGAATCAAAACAATCCTATAGGTAAAGTTATTATTGGAGTAATAGGAAAATATACTGCTTTCCCAGATTCTTATCGATCAATTATTGAAGCTTTAAAACATAGTGGAATAAAAAATCGTTTTACTATTGATATACGATTAATTGATTCTCAAAAAATTGAGAGGCAAGGAACAAGATCTTTAAAAGGTCTTGATGGCATTTTAATTCCAGGAGGATTTGGTTCTAGAGGGATAGAAGGAAAAATTGAAACAGTTAAATTTGCAAGAGAAAATAACATCCCATATTTTGGAATATGTTTAGGGATGCAAATAGCTATTATTGAATTTGCTAGAAATGTAGTAAACATTAAAAATGCAAATTCTACTGAGTTTGATTTAAATTGTACGTATCCAATAATTTATCTTCTTGAGGAGAAAAAAAGTATCAATAATTTTTCATCAAATTATAGAAATAATTTAATTGGAAAAATGCGTTTAGGTAATAAATTTTGTAAATTAATTACAGGTACGTTATCTCAACGTATATATGGCAAATCTATTATTATAGAAAGACATCGTCATAGATATATAGTAAATAATACATTACTAAAAGATATTAAGCAAGCGGGATTATTGATAGCAGGATTATCTATAGAAGATAATCTAGTAGAAATTATAGAATATCCTAAACATCCTTGGTTTATTGCAAGTCAATTTCATCCAGAATTCGCTTCAACTCCTCGTAATAGTCATCCTTTATTTATAGATTTTATCAAAGCAGCGAATGAATATCAAAAATCTCATTAATAAAAATTTATTATATTAATTTTAATTAATATAAATTAATTTTAATTAATATAACAGGAGAATTACAATGTCAAAAATTATAAAAGTAATAGGTCGTGAAATTATAGATTCTCGAGGAAATCCTACTGTCGAAGCAGAAGTTCATTTACAAGGAAATTTTATAGGAGTTGCTTCTGTCCCTTCTGGAGCTTCTGTTGGGACTTATGAAGCTATAGAATTACGTGATAAGGATCAATCTCGTTTTTTAGGAAAAGGTGTGACTCAAGCAGTAAATATCATTAATATAGAATTATTTAATATAATAGTGGGTCAGTATGCTGAAGATCAAGTAGCTATTGATAATTTAATGATTAATGCAGATGGAACGTCAAATAAATCAAAATTTGGTGCAAATTCTATTTTAGCTGTATCAATAGCGGTAGCAAAAGCGGCAGCATCTTATAGACGTTTACCTTTTTATAAGTATATATCAGAATTAAATGGTACACCTGGTAAATTTTCTATGCCTTTACCAATGATTAATATTATTAATGGTGGGAAACATGCAGATAATAACCTTGATATTCAAGAATTTATGATTCAACCTATTGGCGCAAAAAGTTTTAAAGAAGCAGTACGTATGGGTGTGGAAGTTTTTCAAAATTTAGGTCTTATACTGAAACAGAATAATATGAATACTACAGTAGGTGATGAAGGTGGATATGCCCCTAATTTAGAATCAAATATTTTAGCATTCGATTTAATTAAAGAAGCAGTAGAAAAATCTAATTATATTTGGGGTAAAGACATTACACTAGCTATTGATTGTGCCGCTTCGGAATTGTTTGATAAATCCTCTAAAAGCTATATCTTAAAAAATGAGAAAAAATCTTTTAATTTTGAAGAATTCACTAATTATCTTTTTAGATTATCTAAAAAATATCCAATTCTTTCTATTGAAGATGGGATGGATGAATCTGATTGGTCTGGTTTCTTCTATCAAACTAAAAATCTTGGAGAGAAAATTCAAATTGTTGGTGATGATTTATTTGTTACAAATGTAAATTTACTTAAGAAGGGCATTCAGAATGGTATTGCTAATGCTATATTAATTAAATTGAATCAAATTGGTTCTCTTACCGAAACTCTAGAAACTATTCGTATTGCTAAAAAATCAGGATATAAAACTATTATCTCCCATCGTTCAGGTGAAACTGAAGATGTAACAATTGCAGATTTAGCTGTAGGAACAGATGCACGTCAAATAAAAACAGGGTCTGTAACTCGATCAGAAAGAGTAGCAAAATATAATCAACTTTTACGGATTGAAGAAACATTAGGATCGGTTCCTTTTAATTTAGATATTAAAATTTAATAAGAGTAATTTTAATTAATACATAATATATATGTCTACTATTATATCTTTTATAAAGATAGACAATTTTAATGAAAAAAATCACTATAATTTTTTTAATAATTATCATTATTTTTATGTGTAGTGAAAGTTCTTCAGTCAAAGTAACTAGAGGGAGAGAATATGTTCAATTACATAGCAATCCTATAGATAAAGAATTTCCTACCATATTAGTTTTCTTTTCCTTTTATTGTTTCCATTGTTACGAAATGGAATGTAAGTATCATATTTTTAATATTTTACAAAAATCACTAGATAAAGATAAATATTATAAAATTATAAAGTATCATATCGATTTTATGGGTCCTTTAGGTTCTCAATTAACACAAGCTTGGTCTGTCGCAATACATCTTGGAATAGATGAACAAATAGGTCCTCTAATATTTAGAGCAATTCAAGAAACACCATCACATTCTATAGAATATATTCATAATATCTTGATTAAACATACAAAAATGAATAGAGAAGAATATAATTCTATTTGGAATAGTAAAAAAGTAGATGATTTAATGTATAAACAAAGAAAGGCTGTAAAAGATTTACAATTAAGATATATACCAACTATATTTATTTATGGGAAATATATGATACTAACTGAACATTTAGATAGATCATCTATCCATACTTTTAATAACGAATTAATTAATATTATCCAATTTCTTTTAAAAGAATAAAGAAAAATTTTAATAAAATTTTAAAAGATGTCCCATTTTTTTTTCCTTTGTATCTAAATAATGAGCATTTTTAGGATTCCTCCCTACAATTAGTGGAACACGTTCAATAATATTGATACCTGCTTGAGTAAGAATATCTACTTTATTAGGATTATTAGTAAGTAATCGTACTTTTTGAACACCTAATAGCTTAAACATATCAGCACATACCGTAAAATCTCTTTCATCGGCAGCAAATCCTAATTTATGATTAGCTTCAACCGTATCTGCTCCTTTATCTTGTAATTTATAAGCTCTAATTTTATTTATAAGACCTATATTTCTTCCTTCTTGACGATGATAAAGAAGAACTCCATTTTTTTCTTGAGCAATATACGATAAAGCAGACTCTAACTGAAAACCACAATCGCAACGTAAACTAAATAATGCATCCCCAGTTAAACATTCTGAATGTACTCGGGCTAAAACTGAAGAAGAATTAAAAATATTCCCATAAATTAATGCTATATGGTTATGACCAGTATTTTTCTCAATGAATCCAACTATTAAAAAATCTCCCCATGGAGTAGGTAAATTAGCTTCGGCTACACGTTTAAGCTGCATTTTATTCTCTAAAATCTCTAAAAATTTAGTATTGAACGTTAATATAATAAGAAATTAAAATAGTAAAATTATGATACTATCTATTTGTTATATTATAATATATATAAAAATACTTATAATTCTTTTAAATTTTTAGATAAAAAATTAGATATACCTTTAATTGAAGGATGAATTCCTTCTTTTCCTTTTTCCCATTGAGCAGGACAGACTTCACCATGAAGTTCATGAAATTGTAAAGCATCAACCATTCTTAAGGTTTCATCTACATTACGTCCTAAAGGTAAATCATTTATAACTTGATGTCTGACAAACCCTTTTTTATCAATTAAAAAGGAGCCACGTAACGCAACACCAATATCTGGATGTTCAATACCGTATGCTTTTATAATTTCATGTTTAATATCAGCTATCATAGGATATTGAATCAAACCAATTCCTCCTTTTTCTGGAGGTATATTTCTCCATGCGCTATGAACAAATTCAGAATCACAAGAAATACCTATAATTTCAACATTTCTCTTTTGAAATTCTTGATAACGTTTATCAAATGCTATTAATTCAGACGGACATACAAATGTAAAGTCCATAGGCCAAAAAAATATAACAGCAAATTTATTTTTTATGTAACTTTCTAAATTAAAATTATGAATAATCTCTCCATTTCCTAAAACAGCAGAAGCCGTAAAATCAGGCGCTTTACGTGCAGTAAGTATCATGATCACTCCTAAAATAAATACTTTTAATATAAATAATCAAAGATATCATAACAAATTAAAAAAAAATGTAAAGATTTATATTTTCCATGATCAATATTAAGAATATAAATATTCTAAAAACGAATATGATATAATAAATGTATAGTTCGATTTATATTAGATTCTAAAAAAAAGTTAGGCATTAAACAATATCTTATACTTAAAGATTCCAAAGAATCAAATATTCCTATACCATATTTAATATGTAAACCTAGTGGCAAATATCCACTTAAAACTAATTGAGAATTTTTACCCACTCCCTGTGTCTGTAATATAAGATTATTCATACCAAATATTATTCCAAATTTTTCTAATATTTTTTCACTTTGTGCAATTCCCATTCCAATTAATAATGATGTGAAGGTTCCATCATATAGAAAAGAAGAATTTAATCCCTGTCCTCTTATAAAATAAGAAATTGCTTCCTCTTTAGATTGAGCTGTATTAGAAAAAAAATTTATTTTGAGTTGATCAAGTAATCCTGTAATACGTACACCAGCAGTAATATTATGAATAGTAGAATCTGGATGACGTATAGCTTCGATATATATATATGGTTGATCTATTGGACCTGAAAATAATAGTAGTCCTGTTTTTATTATTAATTTTCTGCCATAAAAATGACAATAACCCGAATGAATATCTATTTTTCCATGTAATCCTATTCTATTATTTTCACGGAATATTTGTAGATTACCCTGTAATTTTGTACGTAACCCTAGAGCATTAATTTGTACATTTTCTCCTAAGGATATAGATAAATTATTTAAAATAGGACAAAATATAATGCTATTTTTATTTAAAAATTCTTTCTTTTCTTCCTGGAAGAAAAGAACTTCATCATAAGATAATTTTATAGTATTTGGAGAAAAATTTTTTAATTCAATACGTGCATATGGAATATGTATTTCCCCATTTATAGATAATAATATAGGATTGATATTGCATGTAAAAGATGGTAAAAAATCTAATTTTAATATTGAATTTTCTAATTGAATATGTTCACTTTTTAATATTAATCGTATATTGGAGTTAACTTTATATCTCCAATCAAGATTTCCATGTAAAGAAATTTTGTTTTGATTTATATATGCTGTACCATGTATTTTAGCGGTGTTTCCATTAAAATTAAAAATAATTTCACTTCCATTTATTAAAATGAATGAATTTTCTTCATCTTCATCCAAATATAAATTATGGAATTTCAATGATCCATAAATTTTTAGTAGAGGGATTACTCCATTAAAATTTAAATTAGCATCAATAAAACCATTCACTCTTTTTCCAAATTGAAAAATATCAAAATTAGAAAAAGCAATGTGCTTAATTTTAATTGATCCTAAAATATTTTTATTTTTGATATTGAGATTCATTACTCCAGTTAAATAACCTTCTGCTATTTTACTAAAGTAGTTAAAGTAAAAAGAATCTAGATTTATAGAACCATTAAGATTAAAATAATCTATTTTAATTAAGCTAATTATATTATTTTGAGTTAATTGATGAATTTCTATAGTATTACCCAATATAGATAAATATAGAGATAATAATCCTTTATCTACAAATAATTCAATTTTTCCGGAAAATTTACCAATTATTTTTACATTTTTTGATAGAAATTTATTATATGTAGATAAATCAATATCTTTAATAAATATTGTACCTATCGATGATAAAGGTGTAATTTCAATATTATTAGGTATAAAAATATAGGCATTCAATTTTTTCCAAGAATGAGAACTCATAATGAATTGATTATTTCTATAATAGAAATAACTATTTTTATTTAGTATCCAACCATTTATATATGTCAACTGTTGATTAACTACCCCAAACCAGTAATTAATATTATTAAAATTACCCTCAATTTTAATTCTTATATTTCTATCCATAGCTAATTGTATACTTTTTTGATTTATATTGCTTATTATTTTCAATACAATATTATTAAACATAAATTTTTTAATTTGTAATTGACTAATAACAATATGAAAAATATTGGTAGAATGATTTTTTTTATAATAAATTATCCATTCAATAAATATGCTTTTTAAATAGTAATTAGAAAATTTTAAATTTTTCATATCTATATCAATAAATAATTTTTTATATTTATTTTTCTCTTTATAAATTGTTATTTTTCCTTTAATATATCCAGTAAATTTCAGTTTGTTATGATTGTATCTATAAAAATGAGCATTAAATTCCCAAAGATGATTAATTTTACCTGTAAATCTTAGAAGATGAGATTCCTTCAAGAATAAGCATTCCCACCTATAATATTTAGGAAAAAATTTAATATTTCCTTTAATATCAAAAACGATATTCTCTAAAGTATAAGAACTATCATTATATTTTAAATTATATTTTTCTTGTAATTGAAAAGGTAATCTCCATTTATTATGATAAATAAAGTGATTTAAAATAAATTTACCATCCCAAATAATATATTTTTTATTAAAATTAAGAAGAAATTTTAGTTGAGTTTGGTAATTAGAAGCCGAAGTAATTTTCACTTTTGTGAAAGTAAAAAAATTTTTATTTCCATTTCCACAAATAGAAATTCTAATGGGTGGAGTCTGAGAATGAGAATCTGTATGAAAAACTAATAATGTGTTTAATATCAAAAAATAATTAGATTTTCTTTTACTTAATTTGAACGTTATATTTTTTAATAAAAATGAGGAAACATTATTATTGAAATTTTTTAATTGATCACTAAAAAAATGTACTGTTATGGGATAAACTGAATCTATAAAATTTATTCTAAATATCAATTTAGCACATATTGGAGAGTAAAATCTAAAAACACTACATATTTCTTTATATAAATCTCCTGTAATATCGATATCAAATTCTTCTTTTTTTAAAGAAAAAAAATTTACATGAGTATGTAAATCAATATGACAATTCTTATTTAAATTAAATAAGATTTTTCCTGAAGCTCGGAATAGAGAATGAGAAGAAACCAGATTGAATGAGACTAAATTTATACACTGATTCTTAATGAAGAATCTTGTATTCATCTTAGTAAAGATTATATTATTATTCTTAATATTATAAATATGTAAATTTTTTACTTGAAAATCTTCTAATATTAAGCTTATTGAATTTATAAAAGATATAATAGTAGGTAAAATAGATTGTGTGACTAATGGTTTAAAAGATAAAATCTTACTAATATTATATTGATTTATACAATTTAAAGAAAATTTCATTATATTTTTATTTATAGTATTTTCTACTATATCTATTTTTCTATAAAATATTTCTTTTTCTATTTTAATAAATAAATCCGTAATATATGTAGGACCGATAACGATCTGATTATTAGCCTTCTTCATTAAGGAAGTATTACCTCTATTCACCGAGATTAAAATATTATCCTTTTGAATTTTTAAATTTTTTACTAATAATTTATTAAATAATAAAGAACTAAAAATAGTATTTTTTTTATTCAAATTATAGAATAATCTTATTGCATTATCTCTCTTAATATTAATTAAGGTATCATTTAAAGATAATTGATTTATATAAATACGACCTATAAATAAATATCTGAATTTTAATGAAATATGCGCTTGATTTACATATATATTAATTCCTGGTATTTGATAGCTTATTTGAAATAATTCTAATTTTTTCCAATTTCCATCAAATGAATTTATTTTTAAACCAGGAATAAATTGAATGACACCATTTATTAAAAAATTTAATCCAATTTTTGTATGGAATAAAAATATTGCCGTTCCTACTAATAAAAGACTTATTATTAGAATAAAATGGGTTTTTTTTAATGGAATCATAATTCCGATCCTAATCCAAAGTGAAATTGTAATCCTTTTTTTATTCTTAATTTTGTAAATTTATTGGCACAATCCAATTTAATCGGACCGATTGGAGTGATCCATCTTAGGCCACTACCTATACCTATTTTATAATTAATATTACGAAATTTATTTGTTGCTTCTCCTCCATCTATAAATATTGTAAACCAACATTTATCAAAAAAATTATATTGATATTCTATTGAACCAATAGCTAATCTAGATGCTCCAGTACATTTTCCTTCGCTATCTTTTGGATAGATAACATTATATTTATAACCTCGTATACTATATTCTCCTCCAGCAAAAAAACGTAAAGAAAATGGAACATATTTAAAATTATCACTGCCAATCCAACCAAAATTAGTACGTATTATGAAACGATTTTTTTTAGCTATCGTACGTATCCATGTATTTTGAGCTTGAAAAACGAAAAAGTTTACATCTGAACTCCAAATACTATAGGATACATCAACTAAATAACGTTGACTATCGCCCCAAATAGGGATAATATCTCCTTTTTGTCTAATACGACTAATATAAATTCCAGGATAAATTAATATAGTAGTTTTTTTTATATTAGGTTGATAATGAAAACTACAGCGTAAATTTATTGCTTTTTTCCAACTATCTCTATCTACGATATTCCAATATCGTGAAATATCTAAATTAATCAAATAAGACGGAACATTATTTATATTTTGACGATTAAATCTTGATTTGATTAAGTAAAATTTTTCAAGTGGAGATTCAAATAATGGTATTTTCAATGCTAAATTAGCTTTTTGATTATCTTCTGCTATACTAAAATCACTATCAAATCTATATCCTCTTGAGTTAATCCACGGTTTATTCCAAATAAGTTTTATCTCTGGTCCAGTCCCAGTAGTATATCCAACACCTGTTTCAATATTATTAGTAGTATTAGGTATTAAAATAGTATTTAATGTAAGTATTTTTTCTTCTTTATCTTTAGTCATATTAGGTTCAATTCTAACTGAACTAAACCAATCAGTACTTATTAAACGATGATTCAAATCTGCTAATATTTTAACATTATAAGGATCACCTTCTTGTATTTTATAAATATTTTTTAAATAGTCTTCTCGTATTTGTGATCCTGAAAAATTCAGTTTGTTAAAACAATAACGTTTACCACTATCAAATATAATATCCCAATATGCTTGAGAATAATTTGGAAAAACACTAAGCTGATGTTTTTTAAATACAGAATCAAGGTAACCTTTTTGTATTGCTAAATTTAATAAATCATTTTTAAAATTTTCGTATTCTCTATGATTAATTTTTTTTCCTAAATGATTGGATTGAGTTTTTTTTATTATATTTTGGAAATCAATATCATTTTTAGCTTCACCATAGATAACCACTTGAATTCCTACTATAATTGTCGGTTTTCCTATTGTAATATGTAATGTTATGATATTTTCTTCTTTATTAAAGAATGTAAAAATAGTTGGAGTATAATATCCAAAAAAATGCAAACATTCTTTTACTAGATTCTCTATTCTCTTTTTATAAAAATTATTTATAGTTATATTAGTTAAGTTAAGATTATTAGATAATTGAAAAAAAATACTGTTTTTCAGTTCTTTATTATCTATTCCTGTTATCTTTATTTGAATTTCTGCTTTACAAATTAAAGCAATACACATTAAAAAAATAAAGTATAGCTTTGAGCTATAATTCAATCGTGTTTTCACTTTAATAATCCTAGTATTATTTTACTTAGTTACTTTTTTTTAGAAAGTAATATGAGGAGTTCTATCAATAAAAATAAAGAAAACTTTACTATTTTTTTTTAAATTGTAGAATGATATTTATAAAACTTATATTTAGAATATGAATATAACTTCATTATTATTACTAATAATTTTAATTTTCTTACAATATTCACTTTGGTTGAATAAAAATGGTATTTATGATTACTATTCTATCAAGAATAGTATTCTAGAGAGAAAAAACAATAATAAAAAAATTAAAATAAGAAATAATAATCTATATAGAGAAATTAATATCTTAAAAAAAGGAGAGGAAGCTATTGAAGAACGTGCACGTTATGATCTTGGTATGATTAAATCTAATGAAATATTTTATCGTTTAGTTCTAGAAAAATCTAGAGAATAAGAAAATATCTATATGTATCAATCATATCCCAAAATCATTGCAATTCTACCTGCGGCAGGAAGAGGACATCGTATGCAAAGTTCTATTCCTAAACAATATTTAACTATTGGGAACAAAACAATATTAGAACATGCTATCTTCCCTTTACTATCTCATAAATTATTTTGTCAAATAGTAGTAGTACTCAATATTACAGATAAATGGTTTTATAAACTACCAATAGCTATGCATTCAAAAGTTAGTACAGTAGTAATTGGTGGATATTCTCGATCTATTTCGGTTATGGCAGCTCTATCTAATATAAAGAATAAAACAACGAATTGGATCTTAACACACGATGCTGTTAGACCTTGTTTAAAATACTATGATCTATGCCGTCTTATGAAAATTACTAAATATTCTAAAGTAGGAGGTATTTTAGCCACGCGAATTAACGATACAGTTAAGCGTGCTTCTTTGAGAGAAAAAAATATTAGTTATACTATTAAACGTGATAGATTATGGCGTGCATTAACACCTCAATTATTTAATTTTGATTTACTAAAATACTGTCTAGGAAAAGCTTTACGAGAAGGAGCAACAATTACGGATGAAGCTTCAGCCATGGAGTATTGTGGATATCAACCACTCTTAATTCCTTGTAGTAACAGTAACATTAAAGTAACTTATAAAGAAGATCTTGAATTAGCTACTTTTTATCTTTCTAAAATTTACAATGAAAAAAGATAGAGAGAGAGTAATATTATGCGTATAGGACATGGATTCGATGTACATAAATTTAGTAATAGTAATAAGGATGTCCTAGTAATAGGAGGTGTTGTCATTCCATTTACAAGAGGGATTATTGCTCATTCCGATGGAGATGTTGTTATACATGCTTTGATAGATGCGTTATTGGGTGCAATAGCACTTGGCGATATAGGAAAATTTTTCCCAGATACTAATCCAAGTTTAAAAAAAATAAACAGTCGTATATTACTATATAATACATGGAAGAAAATTCAAGAAAAAGGATATAAAATTGGTAATATCGATATGACAGTCATTGCACAAAAACCCCAACTCTCCCACTATATTCAGGAGATGCGTTTAAATATTTCGAGAGATCTTTCTACTCATATAGATAAAATTAGTATTAAAGCCTGTACAACAGAAAAACTAGGATTTTTAGGTAGAGAGGAGGGAATTGCCTGCGAAGCATTAGTATTTTTAGTTACTAATTAATAAAGGATAAGGTAAAGGTCGTATATGAAACAATATATTTTTATTTTTTAATCTTAAATAGTTGTTTACAATTAGTTCCCTTTTCAATATTGCCTGGATTAATACTATTCCTTCCCTCAAGTGACAGGAAGCCAAAACGGTCCCTATATCGCACCATTGATTCATATCAATTTCTGATTCTAGAGAATCTCCCGCAGAGGGAAGAAAATGGGTTCTTCCTTCAAGAGAATATAAAGCAAACTTGTTCCGACCTCTATACTTGTTACGAGCGATAATTTCTTGACCAGAATAACATCCCTTATTAAAGCTAATACCTCCAAGTTCTTGCATATTAGCAGATTGGGGTAGAAATCTGTTACTCGTTTTCTTATCTATTATTGGATATCCGGCTTCAATATCTAGTGCTAACCATTGTTGACTGGTATGATATTCTACCTGATCTGGAAAATATTTTATAATTTCCTCCAATATTGGAGGATCTATAATCAATAAAAAACGCTCTATAGGAGAATAAAAATACAAAATAGTACTATCTCCTACAGTAGCATAATAATGTAAAACATTATAAGTGGCATTTGGAAGAGATGGAAAAAATTTAAGTAAAATTGTTCTGGCCCCTTCACCTGTCACTCCTAATAGAAGAGAGTCATTATCAGAATTAATACTAACTTGAGAAAAAATGGCATATTTTCTTAATTCGGATAACTGAATGTCTTGAATACTACTTCTCTCAATAAAAGCTAAGTCCCCACTATGATGATAAAAAAGATACATGCATGCATGCATTTTCCCCATTGCATTACAATGGGCAGTAAATTGATACCGGTTCCTTTCTAATTTTTTGACATCACTAGTAAATTGTCCGTGTAAGTATGTTACAGCATCTTTACCACTCACTCTAGTCAAAGTCCATTCTTCAAGAGAAATCAATGTAATGGAGGGAGAAGATATTGTGGTAGTCATTTTACTTACTCTACGACTAAAATACGATTAATTGTATCCCTTTCATCTTCATCGCTTTGAGTGACAACGATTAAATCACCAGGAAAGAGTAAACCTTGAGAACATAGTAAATTAGCCGCTTGATTTGCCGATTTTATATCTTTTCCATCACAATACGCCAAAATTGGAATGACTCCACGATAAAGAGAAGTTAAATTCAGTGTACTCTCATAACGCGATAAAGCAAATATAGGTAGACCAGAACTAATTCTAGACATAATTAGAGAGGTACGACCTGTTTTAGTCATAGAAATAATGGCAGTAATTCCTTTTAAATGATTAGCAATGTACATTGCGGATAGAGCTATTGCTTCTTCAATATTATTAAATAATACATCCAATCGATGTTTAGATATATTCACACTTGGAATTCTTTCAGCACCTAAACATACATCTGACATAGCTAATACTGTTTCCTCTGGATAATTTCCAGAAGCTGTCTCTGCGGATAACATAACTGCATCGGTTCCGTCTAATACCGCGTTAGCTACATCCATTACTTCAGCACGTGTGGGAGTTGGATTAAGAATCATAGATTCCATCATCTGTGTTGCCGTAATAACGGCGCGATTCAATGTTCTAGCTCGACGAATTATTTTTTTCTGTACTCCAACCAGTTCTGGATCGCTAATTTCAATTCCTAAATCTCCTCTCGCAACCATTACTACATCTGAAGCTAGAATAATATCATCTATTCTTTCATCGGAAGATACAGCCTCAGCACATTCAAATTTTGATACTATTTTAGCAGAACTACCCGCATCAATAATTATTTGACGTGCATAATGTACATCTTCTCCAGTACGAGGAAAAGAAATAGCTAAATAATCTACTCCAATTTTTGTAGCAGTAAGTATATCCATCTTATCTTTATCAGTTAAAGTAGTAATAGATAATCCTCCACCTAATTTATTAATACCTTTATTATTGGATAATACCCCCCCTATTAGAACTTCACTATAAATTTTCATTCCAGTTACTTTTATTACTTTTAAACGTATGCGACCATCATCTAATAATAGAATATCTCCAGGCATAACATTATTTGGCAGATCTTTATAATCAATACCCACAACATTTTGGTTGCCTGCCTCATTTGCTAAACTAGCATCAAGAGAGAAAGTATCTCCTTTTTTCAGGAATATTTTACCTTCCTGAAATCTAGTAATACGAATCTTAGGTCCTTGTAAATCTCCCAGTATTGCAATATGTTTACCAAGATGTGCTGCAATATTCCGTACTTTATTTGCTCTAAATAAGTGCTCTTCCATTGTACCATGAGAAAAATTTAGACGTACTACATTTGCTCCAGCTATTAATATTCTTTCAAGAATATTTCCTCTATCTGTAGAAGGTCCAAGAGTAACAACAATTTTGGTTCTTCTAAATCTTCTTGACATAAATAGATATCCCTTTTATCAGCAACTCTCACATTTACATAGTCATTTTGTTAACTTGTAATAATATTTTTCCTATTCCATAATCTATTTTTTATATTTTTATAATTTTCTAGTTTCTTTTTTTCTTTTTCTATGACTGCTTTTGGTGCGTAACATATAAATTGCTTATTATTAAGTTTATTTAAAGAATACTCTATTTGATGAGAGATAAAAATCAATTCTTTTTCTAATCGAGAAAGTTCTTCTTCTTTATTAAAGATTTCTTTTATAGGAAAAATTAGCTCAGCAGAACCTATAATCTTAGCAATAGCCGATATAGGATATTTTTCTTTCGAAGAAAGAAATCGTATCTCATTTATATGGGATAATTTACAAATAATATTTATATTCTCGTATGCTAAATCGATATATTGTTTATCATCTGTACGTATAAAAAGAGTTAATTGCTTACTAGCAGGAATTTTCATTTCTGTGCGGACAGCACGTGTTGTAGTAATTATGGCTATAATCAAGGAAAAATCGATAATGACTTTATCTTCATCTACATCTAATTTAAAATGGGGTGGAAAAGATCGTAACATAATACTATCCTCATTTTGTAAAAGAATAGTTTTTAGATGTTTCCATATAGTATCTGTAATAAAAGGAATAATGGGATGAGCTAAGTGTAATATATCACTCAATATACCGATTAGAGTAGAACGAGTCCCTCGTAATTCTGCAGCATTAAGATGATGCTTCTCCTCTCTGAATATTATTTTTGCTATTTCCAAATACCAGTCACAAAAGTGATTCCACGTAAATTCATATAATATATTTACTGCTAAATCAAAGCGATAATTTGCTATAGAATCATGAAATACTTTTTTTGTTTGGTTCATTTTTGCGATAATCCACCTATCTGCTAAGGAAAATTGTTGCTTTCCATCAAGAACATTATCAATATTATGGGTGTTCATCATAACAAATCGGCTAGCATGCCATAGTTTATTACAGAAATTATAATATCCCTCTAATCTATTCATATCCCAATTAATATTTCTACTAGTAGAGGCAATGGCTGATAAAGTTAATCTTACGGCATCAGCACCATATGGTTTGATTCCATTTGGAAACTGTTTTTTTGTATTTTTTTTAATCTTTTCTGCTATTGTATCGGGCAGATTCTTAATTCTTTTTGCTATTAAATCTTTTAAAGAAATACCATCTACGATATCTATAGGATCAATAGTATTGCCTTTGGTTTTAGACATTTTTATTCCTTCTTCATCACGAAGAAGACCCGTTATATATACGTATTTAAATGGAACTTGAGGATTGCCATGTGTATCTTTATTAAAATACATTGTCATCATAATCATACGAGCTATCCAGAAAAATATAATATCGAATCCGCTTATAATGACATCAGTTGGATGGAACCTACGTAAGGTATTGGTTTGATTAGGCCAACCAAGAGAAACAAATGTCCATAAACTGGAAGAAAACCATGTATCCAATACATCTTCATCTTGAAAAAGTAATGTTGTATCTTTTAACCCATATCTATAACGAATTTCCTTTTCATTCCGTCCAACATAACAACGTTTATCCTTATCATACCAAGCAGGAATACGATGACCCCACCAAAGTTGTCTAGAAATACACCAATCTTGGATATTATCCATCCAATTAAAAAACATATTTTCATATTGCTTCGGAATAAATTGAATTTTTTCTTGTAATACGGCTTCTATTGCAATTTTAGCCAGTGGTTGCATACGCATAAACCATTGCTCAGTTAGCATAGGTTCAATTATATCCCCACTTTTTTCCCCATATGGAATCATTATCACATGAGGTTGAACTTGCTGTACTAAACCTAGAAGACTTAATTGCTGGATTATCTTTTCTCTAGCAGTAAAACGATCAAGACCTTGAAATATTAAGGGAATCTCATTGGAGAGGGTATGATTTTTTTTTCCATCACAATCAAATATTATCGCTTTTTCCCTAATTTTTCCATCGATTGTCATAATATTAATGAGAGCTAATTGATGTCTTTGACCAATTTTATAATCATTAAAATCATGAGCGGGAGTAATTTTAACACAACCTGTACCTTTTTCTATCTTTGCATCTTGATCGCTTAGAATCGGAATACGGCGATTTACAAAGGGAAGTATAACAAATTTACCAATTAAATTAGTATATCTAC